>JAQBNL010000048.1 GCA_028288585.1 Chitinophagaceae bacterium
TAAGAGCTGTTGATGAGAATTGAACTCACGACCTCTTCCTTACCAAGGAAGTGCTCTACCCCTGAGCTACAACAGCTTGATAAAAAAGTATTGAGCGGAAGACCGGGCTCGAACCGGCCACCTGAAGCTTGGAAGGCTACCGCTCTACCAAATGAGCTACTTCCGCTTATCGATTTGACAATTAAATTCTTTGGCAATTAGCCAATGAAAATCATCAAAATATTAAAGAACTAAAACAATTGTCAAATTTTCGAATTTGCTAATTGGCGATTTTTTTGTGGGCAGAGTAGGGTTCGAACCTACGTACTCGTGAGAGAACAGATTTACAGTCTGTCGCCTTTAACCACTCGGCCATCTGCCCAACTTTTGAGCCAGTGGAGGGATTCGAACCCCCGACCAGCTGATTACAAATCAGCTGCTCTGGCCAACTGAGCTACACTGGCAGTTATATCAAACCCGCTGCTATAAAGAACTTCCTTACAAAACACACTTATACAGGGTATTTTTTGGGAAGGCAAAGGTAATGGAAAATGTTTAATGCAAAAATTTTGTAAGATAAATTTTAAGCGTATTTCGTTAAGAATAAACCATTTTAAAAAAGTAAAAATTTTCGATCAAAAAAAATCCCCCGGTTTGCGGAGGATAAATTATTAAGCTGCTAACTTTTCTTTCTTTCGTTTTATTTGTGTGATAACAGAATCGAGTGCAGTATCAAAACTTTCCTCAAATGATTTAGAAGAATGTTTTACAAAAAAATCATGGCGGGGAACATGTACTTTAATTTCAGCGATCTTGTCTTTAATGTTGTGTACTACATTGTCTAATTTTAAAAACACATCAACTTTTGTAATTCTTTCATGAAACTGGGCAAGCTTCGAAAGCTTTTTCTCTACGTATGATACCAGTTTTGTGTCTGCGTCAAAATGCAGTGTTTGAATGTTTACGTTCATAGTAATCTTAAATTTTATCAGTGAACAATATAAATGAGAAGATAATATTTGAGAGGTCCTAGGCAAAAGCAATTAATGCTATCGGATTATGAAGTTACCATTATGAACGATTTTTTCAAAATATTGTTTTGACAGGTTGGCATCAGTTTAAAAAAAAATTCCACAGATTACACCGATTGTCACGGATTCCATGATGATAATACCAAATCTGTGTAATCTGTGTAATCTGGTGGCTTTTATTAAATCGAATTAGATACCCTAATTTTTGAATAAGATTCAGGATTTGGGGTGCGCTTTTTTATGAATATCCTTTAGCTTTTCGATACTGTTATGCGTATAGATTTGAGTAGCAGCCAGGCTGCTATGACCCAGTAATTCTTTCACAGCATTAATGTCAGCTCCATTATTGGTTAAATGGGTGGCGAAACTATGCCGTAAAATGTGTGGGCTCTTTCGTTCGTTTGTAGTTACATAACTAAGGTATTCCTTCACTTTACTATATACATACCTGGGCTGGAGTTTTTTCCCCTTCTCACTTATCAGTAAATGGACTGTGTCAAAATTTTCCACTTTACGCTTCTCATTTATATAATCGGAGACATCGTTTAATAGTTTTTTATTTACCGGGATAATTCTTTCTTTATTCCCCTTGCCTAAAACCTTAATATTACTATTGCCCCTGTCAATTTGCGATTCTTTTAAGTTTATTAATTCACTTAAACGCATTCCTGTTTGATAAAATATCAGCATCAGTAACCGGTTGGTTTTCCCCTCCCATGTATCCGGAAATTCTACATGCTGAAATAAAGTATCTATATCTTTTTCTTCAATAAAAGATGGAAGCCGTTTGCTTACTTTAAGCGAAGCGATAGTGGTCATCGGGCTTACAGAGATGGTTTCTTTTCTTAACTGGTATTTAAAAAAAGATTTCAGCGTTGATATTTTTCGATTGATGCTTTTGGAAGCCATCTTATCCTGTTTAAGATTAGCAAGCCATGTTCTTATCAATGTTGCTGATATCTCCGGCAATGAAAGATTACCATATTTATCTTCCATAAAATCAAAAAAAACTTTCAAATCATTCTCATAAGAAATAATAGTGTGCTGCGAATACCGCTTTTGAAATTTGAGGTAATTTAAAAACGACTGTATTGGGCTTTGGGTTGTATCCATAAAAAAACCGGGAGCCTAAAGTTAAAACTTAAAAGCTACCGGCAGTTAATGCTGGTTAAAATATGTTGGAATTAAATCTCTATTTTTCCGCTTGCTATCTGTTGCTTATAAACAGCTTTTAAAACCTGCCCACGACGCCTGATAGAAGGTTTAATGAACGCCTGGCGCTCTCTTAACTGCAATAAAACCTTGCTTTTCTCAAACTTTTTCTTGTACTTTTTAAGCGCTTTATCTATGTTTTCGCAATCTTTAGAATCAATAATGAGCATAAATTATTTTCTTTTGTTATTGTTTTTTGGAGGACAAAGGTAATTGGAAATTTTTAAATATGGAAATTCTAAAGATGAAATACGAAATTCGCATAAATAATTAACATGTTTACCGGTATTATAGAAGGTTTGGGAAGAATAATTAATATAGAAATAAGTGGCTCCAATAAAACATTTTGGATAGAAAGTGCCATATCTAACCAATTAAAAATTGATGAAAGTGTGAGCCATGATGGAGTTTGTCTTACAATAGAAGAAATAAAAGATAGCGCCCATAAAGTAACTGCTATTAAAGAAACCCTTGATAAAACCAGTTTAGATGAATGGAACACCGGAGATATTGTAAATCTTGAAAGATCTCTCCACATGAATGGGCGGATAGATGGACATATTGTTCAGGGACATGTTGATTCAACAGCAGTTTGTATTGATAAAAAAGTTTTAAAAGGAAGTACAGAATATACTTTTAGGTTTAAAAAGAAATTTGCTGCCTTAATAATTGAAAAAGGCTCTGTTTGTGTAAATGGAATAAGCCTTACCGCTTTTAATGTGGGCAAAAACAAATTTACAGTGGCTATTATACCATACACTATAGAACATACCAACCTGGCGTTTCTACAGGAAGATGCAACAGTTAATGTTGAATTTGACATCCTTGGAAAGTATGTACAAAGAGCATTAGGGTAAATAATTATCTTACAGTCAAATTATCACATGCCCTCTCTTTCTATAATAGTACCTGTTCTTGATGAAGAGAAAAATATTGCCCCACTCTATGCCGGGATAAAAACATATTTATCAGCTAATGATGAGTTGATATTTGTTGATGATGGAAGTACTGATAATACGTTTTTAGAAATACAGAAATTATCCACAGCAGAAAATAACATTAAATGCATTTCTCTTTCCAGGAATTTTGGTCATCAGAATGCATTGATGGCAGGCCTGCAATATGCAAAGGGTGATCATATAATTACCATGGACGGTGACCTGCAACATCCTCCTTCTCTTATTCCTAATATGATAGAAAAATTGGAGCAAGGCTACGATATTGTAATAACTAAAAGAAGTAAAACAAATGATGTAGGAGCTTTAAAAAATATTTTCTCAAAAGTATTTTACTCTTTTATCAATTCAATTTCTGATACACATATTGAGCCCAATGCTTCTGACTTCAGAGCCTTTAATAAAAAAGTATTATCCAATATTTTATTATTTAAAGAAAGAGAACTCTTTTTAAGAGGGATTTTTAGCTGGGTGGGATTTAAAACCACAACCGTATCCTTTGAAGCAGCACCACGTCGCTTTGGAAAAACAAAATATTCATTTGGCAAAATGACACAGCTTGCATTAAAGGGTATTACTTCATTTAGCTTTAAACCTTTGCGTATAGCAATTCTGACAGGCTCCATAATTTCTATAGCAGCGTTTGCCTTTGGGGTATTTGCACTGGTTTCTTATTACAAAGGAAATACAGTTCCGGGCTGGGCATCTACCATAATTGCAATAATGTTTTTAGGCGGCACACAACTGCTGGCAATAGGCTTATTAGGAGAATACATAGCAAGCCTTTTTATAGAAAGCAAGAACAGGCCGCTGTATTTAATTGATAAAAAAATAAATATTGATTAGTCTTTTTTTGCAATAATAAAATATTGTCCTCCCA
>JAQBNL010000051.1 GCA_028288585.1 Chitinophagaceae bacterium
AGAATGATACTCACCTGTAAACATGTGTGTGGTGAGCTTCCTGCTGATTATCTCAAGCTCTTTTACTTTTTTTTGTATGTCGGCAATGCTAAGCATTTGTTTTTTGTCTGAACTATGATTTTTAGGATTAAAAGATTTAAGGATTAAGCACTTTTATTATTCAATGTTTATCTTCTTATCAATCTTCTCCATATTCTTCCGCCAGCTGGCGGAGAGATAGAGGGGGCTTTTATGGCACATTTACCACCTTCAAAATTTCTCCAATTATCATCTCAACTGTTACGTTTTCTGCTTCTGCTTCATAGGTTAAACCGATACGATGACGCAGCACATCCCTGCAGATGTTTCTTACGTCTTCGGGAATTACATAACCTCTCTTATTTAAATATGCATAGGCTTTTGCCGCCAATGCAAGATTGATACTCGCTCTGGGCGAACCGCCAAAGCCTATGAGTGGTTTTAGTTTGGGAAGATTGTACCTGTCAGGATAACGTGTTGCAAAAACAATATCCAAAATATAATGCTCCACTTTTTCATCCATGTAAACCTGGCGAACCAATTCTCTTGCGCTTAAAATTTCCTGTGTTGCAACAACAGGATTTATTGTTGCCTGTTTTAATCCCTGTACATTTTGGCGGATGATATTTTGCTCTTCTGTTTTTGTTGGATAATCAATTATCACTTTCAGCATAAACCTGTCAACCTGTGCTTCCGGCAAAGGATAGGTTCCTTCCTGCTCTATCGGGTTCTGTGTTGCCAAAACAAGAAATGGCTCTTCAAGACTGTAAGAACTATTACCAATAGTCACCTGTCTCTCCTGCATCGCTTCCAGTAAAGCACTCTGCACTTTTGCAGGGGCACGGTTTATCTCATCTGCCAAAATAAAATTGGCGAAGATGGGGCCTTTACGCACAACGAACTCATTTTTTTGCTGGTTGTATATCATCGTACCGGTAACATCCGCCGGTAAAAGGTCAGGCGTAAATTGTATCCTGCTGAACTTCGCATTGATGGTTTGCGCCAGCGATTTTATTGAAAGCGTTTTTGCCAGTCCCGGAACACCTTCCAGTAAAATATGCCCATTGCTTAATAGACCAATCAACAGTCTTTCAACCATGTGGCTTTGGCCTACAATCACCTTTCCTATTTCATCATGTATCTTATCAATGAAGGTGGCGGAGTGGGTTATTTTCTCATTGAGTAAACGAATATCTTCTGCTGTTTGTAGCATAAATAAAAATTAATGCGTTAAAAAAAGTTGCGGGATGCAAAATACTGAACTACCGTTAAACAAAAATGCTGCCATGCCACCGGCTACAGGAAAACTATGTTAATTTTAACGCTAAAATATATATTATGGTAGACCAACAACTAATTACAACAAGCAACCAGCTTGAAGGTTACAGGATAACCAAACATCTTGGAATGGTACGTGGCATTACAGTAAGATCGAGAAGTATATTCGGAAATATTGGTGCAGGTCTGCAATCGCTGGTCGGCGGAAAGATCTCTATCTATGTGGAGCTATGTGAAAAAACAAGGCTGGAAGCGTATGAAGACCTGGTTAGACATGCCAACGAAAGAGGCGCTAATGCGGTCATCAATGTTCGTTACGATGCCAATGAAGTATCGCAAGGTATTACTGAAGTTTTGTGTTATGGAACTGCGGTGCAGGTGGTGAATGTGTAGAGGAATATGGTTATAATATTTATTTAATTAATAAGCATATAAAATATGAACTTAGGAAAGAGTATTAGAATATATCTCAAAGAAGGAACAGTAACTGGTATTAAATTAGCAGAAGTTGTAAATCTTACGATTCAAGCGCTCTCTAGTCCAAGAAATAAATTATCAGATTTAAATAAATTTTTTTTAAAAGAAGCTAATAAGCCTGGGGTATATTTTTTATTAGGAATTGATGATGCAACAAATAAAGCCAAAGTATATATTGGAGAAGCAGAAAACGTCTGGGATAGATTGAAAAATCATGATATCAACAAAGATTTTTGGAATGAAGTTATTTTATTCACAAGCAAAGATGATAATTTGACAAAGTCGCATGTGAAATATTTAGAAAGCAGACTAATAAATATTTCTTTTAAAGCTGATAGATACGTAATAGAGAATTCTAATTCTCCAAATCTAAGTTCATTGCCTCTTCCAGACCAAGATTCCATGGAAGAGTTTATCCTGAACATAAAACTTTTAACTGGCACATTAGGACACAAATTTTTAGAAAGCGCAATTTCAACTGATGGAACGCAACAGATTATTCCTTTAACTGCCATAACAGAAAATAATATTGTTATTACCTCAACAGGAAATCTTGAACTTGAATTAAATGTTAAAGGAATTAAAGCCAAAGCATTACAAACTGATGAAGGAATTGTAGTATTAGAAGGGTCTGAAGTTTCTGAAAAAGTTTCTGAAAATTTTGGGTATAAATTATTACGTGAAAAATTAATTTCAGACGGCACTATTAATCGTAATGGAAATAATAAATTAATTTTTACAAAAAACTATTTATTTAAAAACCCTTCTCCCGCTGCCGCTGTAATTGTTGGTTACTCGATAAATGGAAGAAATACGTGGAGAGATAAAAATGGAAAATCCTTAAATGAAATTGAAAAAATAGAAGTTAAATAAGCCTCTCATATTCAACTCAAATATTTCCCTACAATAGGAACTCTCCTGCCTACACCAAAAGCCTTTGGAGAAATGCGGATGATAGGGCAAAACTGGTTGCGTTTGTATTCATTAATATTTACGAGTTTTAAAACACGGTCAACTAAAGCAGGATCAAAGTCGAGTGCTTTTATCTGGTCGGGCCCCTGCACTCTTTCAATGTATTGGTATAAAATTTTATCAAGGATCGCATATTCAGGAAGGCTGTCACTGTCTTTTTGATCTGGCCGTAATTCTGCTGAAGGCGCTTTGGTTATAATGTTTGCAGGGATTATTTCTTTATCCCTGTTTATATATTTTGCCAGTTCATAAATTTGAAGTTTATAACAATCCCCTAAAACCCCAAGTCCGCCAGCCATATCACCATACAACGTTCCATAGCCTGTAGCCAGCTCACTCTTGTTGGAAGTGTTGAGTAAAATGTATCCAAACTTATTGGCAATGGCCATCAATAAATTTCCTCTTATGCGGCTTTGAATATTTTCTTCTGCGATGTTGAAAGGAAGGTCTTTAAAAACGGGTTTCAGTTCTTTTAAAAAATCTTCATAAATATTTTTTATAGGAATGATATCATAAGGGTTGCCATTGTTCCTGCTTAATTGTTCTGCATCACTTACAGAATGGCCTGTTGAATATTGCGAAGGCATTAAAACGGCTCTTACATTTTCACAACCCAAAGCAGCGCAGGCAAGGGCAACTACCACTGCACTGTCAATACCGCCGCTGCTGCCAATGATCGATTTGCTGAAACCCATCTTGGTAAAATAATCTCTTATGCCAAGAATCAATGCATCATGCACCTGGGCAATGTTTAATGTTTCGGTTAACTGTATTGGTTCCAACAGCTGTTCCGGTACAGCCTTCGCCGGTTTTATAACAGGTGCATCAATCGTTCCATCATCATTTAAAATTATTGCTTCCATGTGCTCTTTGAACTGCGGAAATTCTTTACAAAGATTTCCATCTTTATCAAACACGAGGGAAGCACCGTCAAATACCACTTCAGTTTGTGCGCCGATGGCATTGCAGTAAAAAAGTGGGATCTTATATTTTATCACATTCGATTTTATGGTTGCTTTCCTGTCCTCATCATGCGTATAATCAAACGGCGATGCAGAAAGATTTATCATAACATCCGGCTTTTGCTGCATTAAAATATCCATAGGGCAAATACGGTACAAAGGATTATTGCCTAAATTCCAGATGTCCTCGCAAATAGTTACTGCCAGCCGCTTTCCTTTAAATTCCATAATGTTCCATGTATAGGCAGGCTCAAAATACCGGTACTCATCAAACACATCATAATTAGGCAAACAGGTTTTATGAGCAACCCCTTTTATTTCTTTTTCATACAAAAGAAAAGCCCCGTTAAAAAGGTCTTTGCCGTCTCTTGCAGGGTTTCTATCTGGAGCACCAACCAATACACCAATGGTATCTGCATGTTGTTTTATTTCGTCAATTGCTTTGTAGCACTTATCAATAAAGTCTTTGAACTCTAGAAAATCTTTGGGGGCATAACCACAAATGCATAGTTCACTAAAGACAATCAGATCTGCACCTTGGGATTTTGCAACATTGATCGCCTCTATAATTTTAGCTGTATTGCTCTCGAAATTTCCTATATGATAATTCTGCTGAGCAAGAAAAATTTTCATAGTGCAAAATTAATCAATTGTAAATTTGTTGTCTGAACCACGATTTATGAGATTAATGGGATTTACGGGAAAAATAATTCTTATGAAAAAACTCTTGATTGTTTTGCTAATTACTGCCTTTCTTTTTTCATGTAAGAATAAAGATATTCCGGATGTTTCAAACATAAAAGTTGATTTGAAAGTGCAACGGTTCGAGAAGGATTTTTTTGCTATCGACACCAACAATATTTTAAACGAACTGCAACGGCTGAGAATTAAGTATCCTTCTTTCCTAAATGATTTTACCAACCAGATTCTTGGCTTTGACAATACAACTCCGCCCGATTCTCTTACAAAATATATTCATTTATTTATTAGAGATTACCGCTTTGTAAAGGACAGTGCTGAGAAACTATTTGCAGACCTTGATCCGCAGGTAAAAGAAATAAAAAAAGGTTTACAGTTTGTGAAATATTATTTTCCCGAATACAAGGCACCGCACCAGGTTATTACATTCATCGGACCGTTTGACGGGTATAGTGATGTGATAACGTCCGATGCATTTGCCGTGGGTTTACAGCTTCACATGGGAAGTAATTTTTCTTTTTACAGATCTGATATTTCCCGTGATATTTTTCCGGAATACATATCCCGGAAATTTACACCTGAGTACATTCCGATCAACTGCATACAAAATGTTATTGATGATATGTATCCTGATAAAAGTATTGGCAAAGCCTTAATAGAGCAGATGGTTGAGAAAGGTAAACGCTTATACCTTCTTGATAAATTTTTGCCTTATACACCTGACTATTTAAAAATCGGGTATACAGAAACCCAATTAAAAGATTCGTATACGAATGAGGCTGTTATCTGGGATTTCTTTTTAACCAATGACCTGCTTAATAACACAGATCAAAATATAGTAAAAAACTATATCGGCGAAAGCCCGAAAACACAGGAGCTGGGAGAAGGATCGCCTGGAAATATTGGCGCCTTCAGCGGCTGGCAGATAGTAAAAAAATATATGGATAAGAATTCCAAAACCTCATTACAGGAATTGATGAAAACAAATGCAAGAGAAATTTACAGCCAATCGAAATACAAGCCGAGGAATTGATGTAGGAAGTATGATGTGAGAAAATATTTTCGGTTAGTTGAGTTTAAATGGAACAGTCATTTCAAACGCAGGGATGTTTACAGAAAATAATTTTTTATTATTCAAATTTTCCATAGTATAGGTGCCGTGCATTTTACCTAACTCTGTACGAAGATTACAGCCGCTGATGTACTGGTATTTTTCGCCGCTGTTGATTTCAGGCTGGTTACCAATAACCCCTTCACCTTCTACTTCACGATGTGTACTGTCACTGTCAAAAATATACCAATGCCTGCGCAATAATTTTACAGGAAAAGAATTGTTGTTCTCAATTGTAATGCGATAGGCAAACATATATTCGCTGCTTTGCGGATTGCTGTAGTCAGGTTGGTAAAATGTTTCAACACTTATCGTTACCCCTTCCGATATTTTAGATACCATGTTATTCACTTATGTAAAACTAATTAAAAACGTGGGAAAGGTTAAAATGTTTCAAAAAGTTGCCCGTATTTAAGTAAAATACCTTTAGCAGGTAAAAGGTAACCTTGCGGTCAAATCTTTTTTGTTTTTGAGTAGCCTTGTTTTTGCAACCATACCAGTATTTTATCCCTGTTATCTCCCTGGATGATTATTTCATTTTCTTTTGCTGAACCGCCTGTTCCGCAGTATGATTTCAGCTTTCTGCCCAGGTCTTCCAGGTCAGTTTCTTTTCCCTCAAATCCCTGTATCAATGTAACTACTTTACCTGCTCTTTGTTTTGCATCTAATCGTATACGTAAATTTTGTTGTGCAGGAGGAAGTGTATTTATATCATCTGTATTTTCTTCCGGCAACTTAAAATTTGGGTCCGTTGAGTAAACAAGTCCTGACAGATTTGATCTTTTCTTACTCATAATTATAATAATTGTGCTTTTAAACTAAGGTCTATGCTTTTAGCCTGGTGTATGATTGCGCCGCTCGAAATATGATCTACGCCGGTGGCTGCATACTCCTGGATGTTTTCAAGATTAATTCCACCGCTAGCCTCAGTTTCATATTTTCCATTAATCAGTTTTACGGCCTCAGTAATTTGTTGAGGAGTAAAATTGTCCAGCATGATCCTGTTTACCTTTCCAACTTTCAAAACCGTTTTTACATCTTCAATACTTCTTGTTTCAATTTCAATTTTCAGAGCTAAATTTTTTTCCTGTAAATATTCATTTGCCTTTTCAATTGCGTTTTCAATTCCACCGCTATAATCAATATGATTATCTTTTAGCATTATCATATCATATAAACCAAAGCGGTGATTGGTTCCTCCGCCAATACGTACAGCTTCTTTTTCTAACAAACGAAAGTTAGGCGTCGTTTTTCTTGTGTCTAAAAGTTTTGTGTTGTAGCCTTTGAGCTTTTGAACATATTTATTGGTGAGGGTTGCAATGCCGCTCATGCGCTGCATACAATTTAATACCAGCCGCTCACAGCTAAGTATCGTATGCACTTTTGCCTCCACCTCAAAAGCAATTTCTCCAACCATCATTTTATCTCCATCTTTTTTCACAGGAGAAAAAATCACACCAGGCTCAGCATATTTAAAAATAGTTGCTGCCACTTCAACACCCGCTAAAATGCCTTCTTCCTTTATTTTTAAAATTGCTTTTCCTTTTGCATTGGTTTCAATACAACTCAATGTTGAATGGTCGCCATCGCCAATATCTTCTTCCAAAGCATTTTTTATAAGAAACAGGAGTTGCTCTTTGTAATTCATCTTAACAAAACTAAACAATGATTTTTATGGATTAAAAAAATCCCGCCGTTTGGCGGGATTAAGTGTTTAAAAAACACTCAAGTCTAATAGAGCTATTTTTCAAATCTTAGTTCCTGTAGTAATTGTTTATCGCCTTTTTGTTTCATATAAATGGTTGTGCGATACTCACCATTTTTTGTGTTTAAAGTGCCAATAAGAAATTGGGCGTTTGGATTATCTCCCTTATGCACTAATTCAAAACCTTTGACAATATTATTATCAAAAAAATCTTTTAAAACTAATTCCGCCTGGCTTTTACTGTAGGTATTGCTTTTATCAGTGAGCGTAATTTCAATTGTATTATCAAAAAACTTTGAAAGCTGCGAAGCGCTTCCACTCTTAATTGCACTTATCACTTCATCTACCGAAACAAACGACGACAGGCAAAACACGAACGCAATTAAACCATATTTTAAAAACTTTTTCATGTGTATAAGTTAGCTATAGTAATTTTGCCAAAAACGTGCCAACTAGCCAGTATGGTGCATATCTTAACACTAATCACAGGGGTATAAAATTTTTCCCGTTTTAGTTTACCATTAGGAAAAATCCGCCTAAATTTTTTTTACTGCATTTCGTTTACAAAAAAAGTGTCACGAATAAATTAGCTTTGAATTATGGAAGAGAAAAAAGTTATACTGATAATTATGGATGGATGGGGGCTTGGAAAAATAAAATCAAGCGATGCAATTCAAAATGCCAACGTTCCTTTTGTTAGTTCATTGTATCCAAAATTTCCAAATACTACTTTGGTTACCTGTGGTGAAGCGGTAGGATTGCCTGCAGGACAAATGGGTAATAGTGAAGTAGGTCATTTAAATTTAGGAGCGGGAAGAATTGTTTACCAGGAACTGGAAAGAATAAATGTTGCTGTAAGGAATGGAGAATTTAAAAAAAATGAAGCGTTATTAAACACAATCCGGTATGCAAAGGATAATAACAAACCCCTGCATTTAATGGGGCTGGTGAGCAATGGTGGTGTGCATTCGCACATTGAACATCTAAAGGCAATAACAAGTATTTGCAAAGAAGAAGAACTACAAAATGTTTTCATCCATGCATTTACCGATGGCAGAGACACGGACCCTAAAAGTGGCATTCATTTTTTAAAAGAATTACAGGAACACTTACAAAAAACAACCGGTGTAATTGCAATAATTGTTGGCCGTTATTATGCAATGGACAGGGATAAGCGCTGGGAAAGAGTTAAGATAGCATATGATGGTTTAGTAAACAGAATAGGAAGAATAACCAATGATGTTTTGGGTGCTGTAGAACAATCGTATGAAATGAATGTAACGGACGAATTTATAAAGCCCATTATAAATGAAAGTATAGATGCTTCGATTAAGGATGGTGATGCGGTAATATGTTTTAATTTTCGTACAGACCGCTGCAGGGAAATAACACAGGTACTTACACAAACGCCAATACCTGATTTTGGCATGAATCCATTGTCGCTTTATTTTACAACAATGAGCCGCTACGATCATACTTTTAAAAATATAAATGTAATTTTTGAAACGGATGATCTTAAAAATACGCTCGGTGATATTCTTGCGCAGCAAAATAAAAAACAAATACGGATTGCTGAAACAGAAAAATACCCCCATGTAACTTTCTTTTTCAGTGGCGGCAGGGAGGTACCTTTTGAAGGCGAAAAAAGAATTATGATACCATCTCCAAAAGTTGCAACGTACGATCTGCAGCCGGAAATGAGCGCCTGCGAACTTACTGATGCATTACTCCCTGAAATAAAAAATAAAACAGCTGATTTTATTTGTTTAAATTTTGCCAACACAGATATGGTAGGGCATACAGGCGTATGGGAAGCAGTTGTAAAAGCCGCTGAAACAGTGGACAAATGTGTAGAAAAAGTTGTAACCACTGCATTAGAGAATGGGTATACAATTTTCTTAACTGCAGATCATGGTAATGCAGATTATATGATTAATGAAGATGGAACTCCTAATACTGCACATACATTAAATTTGGTGCCGTTCTTTATTATTGATAAAGAATGGAAAGGAGATATTAAACCCGGTAAACTGGGTGATCTTGCTCCCACTATTTTAACCATGATGCAATTACCTATACCAAAGGAGATGACCGGTAATATCTTAATAAACTCCTGAATAATTTTATGAAAAAGATTTTTAAAAGAATTTTAATTGTATTGCTGATCGTGTTTATTGCCATTCAATTCATACGTCCACAGAAAAACATATCAGCAGGCATAAGCGCTAATGACATATCTACCAAATATCCTGTTCCGGATAGCGTTCAGGCAATTTTAAAAGTTGCCTGTAATGATTGTCACAGTAACAATACAAGATATCCGTGGTATGCAGAAATTCAACCGGTAACCTGGTGGCTTAACAATCATATTATAGATGGAAAAAGAGGGTTGAACTTTTCTGATTTTACATCTTACCGGGTTAAAAAACAACTTCACAGGTTAGATGATATAAACGATTTGGTTAAGAAAAATGAAATGCCCCTTGCATCTTATACATGGATACATAGAGATGCCATTTTAACCAACCGGCAAAAGCTTGCCATTGCTACATGGACTGAGGCTTTAAAAGATTCTATTAAGGCCCGTTATCCGGCGGATAGCCTTCTTGGCAAGTAAAATACGTGATTTATAAACTGTAACCACCTTAAATAATACCTCATATTTTATTTGGTAAGCAGCAATTTTTTATAATTTTTTGTCCTAACTTGAGGGTTAAATCAAGCAAAATATATGACAGAAGAGCTTATGCTTCATGGCTGTCTTAATAATACTGCATCCGCACAGGAAGCATTATACACTCGTTTTAGCCCCCGTATGTTAGGTGTTTGTTACAGGTTTGCCCGTAACCGCGAAGATGCCGAAGATATGTTGCAGGAGGGATTTATAAAGGTATTTACCCAAATACAACAATTTCGCGGACAAGGCGCATTAGAAGGTTGGATAAGGCGGATTATCGTGCACACCTGTATTAATATTTTGAAGAAGAATAAAAAATTTACAGATAGTGTAGACCTGATTCATGCCGGAAGTTTGTATTTGAACGAAAATAATATTCCTTCAATACTGGAAACTAAGGAAGTGGTAGAATCTGTAAGACAATTGCCAATGGGTTACAGAACGGTTTTAAACCTTTATGCAATTGAGGGTTTTACTCATAAAGAAATTTCGAAAATGCTGGATATAGAAGAAAGCACCAGCAGATCGCAATATACAAGGGCAAAAGCAATGTTAGAAGATATATTGATACAAAAGAAAATTTTACAAAAGCCAAAAGAAAGGATAAGAATGTTGATGTAAAACCAATATACAATACCGAAAAACCAATAAGAAACGACTGGAGATTACCGCACTGAAATTTATATGAAATGGAAAGAAAATTTTACTCTGAAAATTTTGAAAAGTTCCTGAAAGGGCATGCAGACCAATTTAAAATGACCCCTTCAAAAAAAGTGTGGCATGGAATATATAATGATCTTCATCCTGGCAGAAGATGGCCCTCTGTGGCAATGAGCATGGTCTTTATTTTTACGCTGGTTATAATAGGTCACTTAAATACTAATAATGGGCATATCCCGCCATTGTATAGCTTGGCTTCTTTACAGGGTTCTATCAGTAAGCCCGTAACAACTTCAGAGGCAGTAAAACAGGCAGGACAATCTATACCTAAGCATATAGCACCCGGAAATAATTCCACCGAAAATATCAGCGTTGATAATCCTGCTAACACTACGCAGTCATTAGCAGTTGTAAAAAATATTCAGCCTTTTTCAAATACAACAACTGATTTACCGAATAGCAATGAAAGTAATTTGAATAATGCTGCTTTAAAAAATGAAAATTCTTCTTCGGGCAAAATTGAAAATACTATAACTAAAATTTCTTACACAACCGATCAGGCTACAGGATCTTCACAGGATTTAAACAATGTAAAGAGTGAAGAGCCTGTAAATATCAATAATGAAATAAGTTCCGCTGTTAAAGAGGCTTCAAATACATCTGCACAGGCCACTACAGCAAGCATTAATAAACCAAGAAAAAATAATAATATTAGCTGGACATATTATGTATCTCCTTCCATCAGTTACAGACATTTGGCTGATGATAAAATAAATAATTCTGTTACGCATACACCTATGATTGGATACGAGGCAGGAACTGCAATGAACTTTAATATTTTTAAAAAATTACAATTTACCTCAGGATTACAACTAAATTTTTCAGGGTATAACATTAAGGCTAATAATACGCATCCCACTATTGCCACCTTATTTTTAGGCACTGAAACGCCGGGGCAATACAGTGTGTATTCCTCAATGTCTTATTTTGGTAATAATACCGGCAGCGAAATTACACGATTGAAGAATTATAGTTTACAGGCCTCTCTCCCCATCGGATTACAATATATTTTTGCAGGGAATGAGAATATTAAATTTAGCGCTGCGGCGTCTTTTCAGCCTTCGTTTATTATCGCCAGCCAGGCTTACTTACTTTCCTCTGATAAAAGAAATTACATTACAAACCCTGATTTAGTTCGCAACTGGAACATGAATACCAGTTTTGCTACATACGTTTTATTTACATCAAACAAATTTAACTGGCAAATCGGGCCACAGGTACGTTACCAACTCTTATCTACTTATTTTAAACCCTACCAGGATAAGGAGCATCTTATCAATTATGGTATTCGTGTAGGCATCAGCAAAATCTCAAAATAATTGCAATAAAACCGTATTCCAGGCCGTTATATATAAACTATAACTTTCTGTCACTAAACCGTTGCTTCGTACCCTGCAGCGGTTTTTTATTTGTATGCAAGAGCTTGTTTTTAAAGTATTTTTACAGATGCAAATAAGGTGCTTTCCAGCTGTATTCTTTCTGATGATTTTATTCTGCAGTTGCTCAGAACAAAAATCACCTATTCTTCAGCCAGCAATAAAAGATTCTACAGAAGACCATACCTTTTTTCCTGTGACAGAATATATCCGCGGCCAGCTGAATGAAATTGACAGTCTGCCTATTACCCCTTTAAAAATTATTATTGATAATGGTAAACAGGATTCAATATGGATGAAAAAAGAAGATATCCGTTCTTTTGCTCAACCTTTTTTACATCCTGAAATTGATACGGTTAATTTTAAGAGCTTATTTACAGAAAAATCTTTTTTAGACCAAACTATTAATGCTTTTACTTTTTCTTACGACCCTATTGGCAAGCTGCCTGATACCTTAGAACTGAGAAGATGGGATGTTTATATCGATCCTAAAAAAAATACAATCAGTAGAATTTATATTGTAAAAGAAGTGAAGAACAACGGCACTTACCAAACCCTGCAACTTATATGGAAATCGGGCCAATGGTGTAAAATAACAACTATAACAGAGCAGCCTGGCAAAAAACCCGATATTAAAGAAGAATTAATGAAATGGGATTTTAATGAATAATCCTGTTGCCCAAAAAAGTATTTTGAAAGAGGTAAATTTGCAGGTCTATGACTCCGGAGTCCTTTCAAAATATAATAAAAACACTTCCCACCCAGCCCGGCATTTATAAATATTTTGACGAAAAAAGTGATTTGCTGTATGTGGGAAAAGCAAAACACCTGCGTAAAAGAATAGCCTCTTATTTTACAAAAACTTTTACCGGCTATAAAACGTACGAACTTGTCCGCCGCATACACCGCATTGAATTCACCATCGTTGATTCGGAACAGGACGCATTTTTACTGGAGAATGCACTCATAAAACAATTTCAGCCAAAATTTAATATCAATCTTAAAGATGATAAATCATATCCTTACATAGTTATTAAAAATGAGCCTTTTCCACGTGTATTTTTAACCCGTACAAAAATTAATGACGGCTCACAATATTTGGGGCCCTTTACTTCGGTAGCAAGGGTGAGAGAATTACTCGATTTTATTAAACAAAATATCCAGCTACGAACCTGTAAACTCAATCTTACAGAATCAAATATTCAGAAGGATAAATTTAAAGTGTGTCTTGAATATCATCTCGGTAACTGCAAAGGTCCCTGCGAAGGATTTCAAACTGCAGAAGATTATAGCCAGGGATTATCACAGCTAAAAAATTTAATGAAAGGAAATCTTTATCCCGTTATCCAGCATTTTAAACAGGAGATGCAGCAACACGCTGAAAAAATGGAGTTTGAAAAGGCCGGGTTCATTCAAAAAAAAATTGAGCACCTGCAAAACTATCAATCAAGGTCTAGAGTAGTAAATGAGCATTTGGGCAATGTTGATGTTTTCTCTATTTTAAAAGATGGGGACAGTGCTTATGTAAATTATTTAATGGTAAGTAACGGAACTATTGTTCTTACTAAAACAATAACGCTTGAACAAAAACTTGATGAAACACCGGAAGAAGTTTTATTATTTTCTATTGCCCAATTGAGAAGCACTTTTAATACTGATGCAAAAGAAATAATTGTTCCTTTTGAAATTATTTACCCTGAGCAGGATATAACTGTAACTGTACCCAGGGCCGGTGATAAAAAGAAATTGTTGGATCTCTCCGAAAAAAATGTGAATTACTTTAAAGAAGAATTGAAAAGAAAAAAAATGCTGCAGCTGGAAGGCAAAAGCGATAGCGAAAAAAGAAAAGCGCTGGAACAGTTACAGAAAGATCTTCATTTACCTGCTATCCCTGTTCACATAGAATGCTTTGATAATTCAAACTTCCAGGGAAGCTACCCGGTTTCCGCAATGGTATGTTTTAAAAATGGCCTGCCCGATAAAAATAACTACAGGCGTTTTAATGTAAAAACAGTGCAGGGCATTAATGACTTTGCCACTATGAAAGAAGTTGTTTTAAGAAGATATAAAAGAGTGGTTTTAGAAAACCAACCATTACCCCAACTAATAATAATTGATGGCGGTAAAGGGCAATTAAATGCTGCTGTTGAAAGTATAAATGAGTTAGGGCAACAAGGCAAAACATCTTTGATCGGCCTTGCTAAAAATGAGGAAGAGATATTTTTTCCCGGAGACCAGCAATCAATAAAATTACCATGGAACAGCGAAAGCCTTAAACTAATAAGACGCATAAGGGATGAAGTACACCGCTTTGGAATAAACTTTCACCGTAACCAGCGAAGCCGCGGGACTTTTGTAAATGAGCTGGAACAAATAAAAGGCATTGGCAAAGCAACTGCGGATGCTTTATTAAAGCAATTTAAATCTGTAAAAAAAATAAAGGAATTACCAGAGGAAGAATTGATCATAGCTGTGGGTACTTCGAAGGCAAAGATCATCTTAAATTATTTTTCTCCCCCATCCCCTGAAGGGGAGCAAACACCCCTCCAGGGACTGGGGGAATAAAAAAAGGGGCCCGGATAAAAATCCAGCCCCATTTAAAATCCAATATCCTATGAAAAACCAGTACAAAGGTAAGCCTTCCAAAGGTGACAGACATGATTACAATAGTTTAATAAAAAGTTAAGGTGTAATAAATAAAAAAGGGAAGCACTTGCTTCCCTTTTACAATTAGATATGATTGATTAATAACTCCACAAATTTTGCTCGTAATTAAATATCCTGTCTTTAATAGTTTCGCCTTCCAGCAATTGTAATATTTTATTATCTTTTAAGCCGCCATATTCTGATAATAACCGGTCGTATGGATTATCCAAAGTGCTTTTTATAATTCTTCCATAAAAGAACCTGCTTTCAAACAATTCTTCCCAGCTCATTCTTGCGCCAAAGTTCTTTCCATTGTATACTTCGAATTTAGAAAATATAGGTCTCATATCAGGATAATACACCCAGAAAAGTTCCGCTGGACCAAGGTCTACACCCTGAGAAGTAATTACATTTTTTACAGGAGCGATTCCTAAAATTCTCCAGAATAAACGTGAGCTTTCCTTATCAAAGATTACCTCTTCTTTAATATGAAATTTATAAAAAGAATCAAGGTTAACTTCTGCAGTAACCGTTTTATATCCTGTAATATTTGCCAATGAATCATAAATAGGAACCTGTACTGCACCGCCGGAAATTTTTTCAGCAACCTGGGCTACTGTCATTGGGGTAGTGAACCTGTCATCAACAGCATCAAATACAGTTACGCCCCCGTTATCCGGCCCATCCTGGATAGCTTTCATTAAAATGGATATGAAGCGCTGATTACCATTATCTTCATTAGCAGAATACCGGAAGGGCAAATTCATTTTCTCCCTGATATCAATTTCTCTCCAAACTTTTTCGCGGTACACGGCATCATCTTCACGTAAATGTTCATATGGTAAAGGAATTCTATCTTTTACAAGGTTTCTTTCTATTGCATCGTTTGAGCGTAATGATTTTTTCACCACCGGTATCGGTAAACTATCTATTTTTGGAGGAGCTACCACAACTGCTGTATCCTTGCTTGGATTGATACTCACCTTTGTTTTAGTGTTGGTAGTGCGTTTTGCAGTAGTGCGTTTTTTTACTGTACGCTTCTTTGCCTGTGCATCACAAATATTTGTGCCCATTGCAAAACAACCAGCCAATAAAAAATATAAAAAAAACTTTTTCATTGTAATCATTTTATTTATTAAAACATTTTATTTATTAAAACAGTATGAAACCCGGACCTTGAATAACCCTTACCGTTCCATCCGGTCCCTGAACTTTTACATTATCGAATGTTACAGATGTGCCTGGAATACATTTGGCCAACTGGGCACTTAATGCACCTAAATTACTACCGTTAATTGTTGCCATTTGCACATTGGAAAAATTTGCACCTGCAAAATAAACAGTTGCACTGATAACATTAAAATGTGCATCAAAATCAAAGTTTTCTAATTCTGCTCTGCAAAATTGTTGATTTTTAAAAACCACAGATTGCATTCTTCCACCTGCGCTTGGGCCAACTTTAAATACAGGATCAGGAATTCTTTTAACCCTGAATTCATAAGTGCTGGCTTTACCATCTGCATTTACAGTAATTGATGATTTACCAACTGTACTTACACTTACTGTGTATTTACCAGGGCCACCTGCAGAAGTTAAAGTACCGCCGGACATTGATACTTTTGTTTTATCCCAACCGGTACCGGAAGAAACCGTTACAGGATTTGGAACACCTATATAAAATACATTCATCTTATCGAGCATAACTGCTGCGCCACCCGGTGTACCAACTGTATATTCAATTGTTTTATGAACAGGAACGGGCTTCCCGTCTTCTCCAATAAAACTTCCATTTACTTCAATAGTATGATTTCCTGCTCCACTAACAGTTGTTTTATATTCGCCCTGCCCCGCAACCATGTTTATAGGACTTCCGTTAACCGTTATTGAGCTTTTAACTGTTGAACTATATGCCCCAACCCCCGCAGTCACAACTAACTCCTGTCCTGGCATTAAATAATTTGAGTTTTGACCAACTAAAATATTAGCCTGATCCATATGAACCTCAACAGCACCTATTTGATTATGACAATAAGTTACTATCTGGCTTTCCGCATTTTTTACGTTATTCTGGAATTTGCTAAGCATAGTTAATGCAGCAATTGTAGGCGTCATATGGAAAAAAGAAGTAGTAAAATCTTTTTTGCCTCCTTCCTGCGAAACAGGAGGGTCTGTAGATACAGGAAAATTATTTTGAAATTGTTTCTTTATTTCAGGATCAATACTGAGCATAGAATTTTTATACCCATCTAATTTGGCCTGCAATTCTTTTCCTCTTCCGTTTGTTTCAAAAAGCCTTGTTGATGCATCTAAATTATCAGCTTTAAAATCCTCTTTGCCATCAACTATTCTAAGTCCTGCACCTTCTTTTAATTGTTGTTTCAAGCCATTAATATAAGTATCAATCTCCGCAGATAAGGCTTTTGCTTTTAAAGCCTTGTCATTCCACTCTTTTACTTTTTCCTGATTTTGTTTTGGATCATTAAGTTTTCCAGCTAATGATTCATATAAGGTTTTATTAGAACCGGCTATATTATCATTGGATGTTCTTAAACTTGTATCAACAACTCTGAACGCATTAATAACCTCGGCCGATACATTCAATGCTAATATTGCTGTTAGCACCAAATACATAATATTTATCATCTTCTGCCGGGGCTCTCTAGGTAAAGCCATAATATTTTAATTTACTATTGTTAGTTTTAATAAGGATTAGTTCATTTATTTTATCTGCCCTGCATAGCGCTCAGCATGTTACCATATACCTGGTTTAATTTACCAAGGTTGTTTGCCAAAACACCAATTTGCTCTTTTGCTCTTCCTGCATCATCAACAGTATCCAGCATAACCTGGCTTGCTTCCGCCATTTTACCATAAAAGCTGTTAAGCGTTTTAAGGTGATTGTTGCTTTCATTTAATTCCAGCTCATAAATAGTGTTAAGAGAAGAAAGATTTTTTGTAAGAACCTGAACCTGGCTATGGAAACCTTTTGCGCTGTCGGCTGCATCATTAAAGCTGCTCATTGTATTTGCAGAAGTGGTATAAGCATCTCTCAGGCTGCTCATAGCAGAAGTTGCTTCTTTTGTTTTTGCAGAAAAATCACTTGTTGATTTTACCACATCACCTACTTCGCCAATATTTGATACGGTAGTCCCCAGTTTTTGAAAATTATCTCCCAGCCTTTTCAAATTAACAGGAGTAATATCAGCTTCCATAAGCATTTTATCCATTGATTGTAATGCAGGATTGCCTACAACAACTTCCTCAACATCACCTGGCTGAATATCTTCTTCATGTTTTTTAGGTTTAACCCACTCAATTATTGCATAAATTAAAAAGATTGCAGTTTCTGTCCACATACCAACTGTGAGCATTACGTCTGCATAAGATTTATGCGTTAATTTAGCCCATGCGGCAAATATAATTACTGCAGCACCTGCGCTTACCAGTACATCGATGAGGGTTAAGAAAGTTCTTTTTCTGTGAGCCATGATAATAGTTTTTTAAGTTTTAGATTTTTATGTTTTCGTTTATTTGAGGGGAAAGCAATGGCAATGCCATTATCCTTTCGTGATTAAAAGCAGTAAGTGTTGATTAAAAAATTCTTTCGAATAAGTAGTATTGAGATTAAGTATTACTTTCTTCCTTTTTTACCCATTGATGGTGGTAAATCAATCACAGTTCTGAAGCCAATATAAGATTTGGCGGTATCCTGGTATTCGTAATTTCTTGTACTGGTTTGTAAAAAGTAAGCCACATCTTTCCAACTGCCCCCACGGATAACTTTACGTTTCATACGAGGAGGATCCTGATCTTTTGCATTATAGCGGATATCCGGATTCATATCATGCTGAAAATTATAGCCACCTTCATAATAAAGGGAAGATGTCCACTCTGATACATTACCTGCCATATTATATAAACCAAAATCATTTGGCCAATAGGCATCGGCTCTTACAGTATAAAACCCTCCATCTTCAGGATAGTTACCGCGGCCTGGTTTAAAGTTAGCAAGCAGACAACCCTTTTTATTTCTTAAGTAAGGACCACCCCACGGGTATGGCGCTTGAGACCGTCCGCCTCTTGCAGCATATTCCCATTCTGCTTCCGTAGGTAAACGGAAAGGTGATTCGGTAGTTCTCTTCTTTGAAACTAAAAATGAATTTAAATAATGAGTTCTCCATTCGCAGAAAGTAGTGGCCTGTTTCCATGTAATACCTACAGTAGGATAATTTCCAAATGCGGGATGACTGTTATATTGTTTGGCCATCGGCTCATTATAAGAATAAGAAAAATCTCTCATCCATACCAATGTATCAGGATAAATCTCCACATCGCTTTTTACGATGAATTGAGAAATAGGCTTACGGGCATTCTCTCTTCTTGCAGCTTCTTTAAAATCAACAACCTCGGAATGATATTTCAATTTATTAGGATCTATTGCTTTTACGCCATACAGCCTGTTATCAGGAGTAAGGATCATAGCATCTATCTTTTCAATAACCGTTCTGTCATTATATTTAATAGTACTTGCTTTTTTCCAGTCAATGGCTTCAACGCCATTAGGATCCTGTTTTACATAAGGAGCACCTAATAATTTTGCAGCAATAGAGTCACGAACCCAATTGGTAAACTGACGATACTCATTATTGGTAATTTCAGTAGCATCCATCCAAAAGCCGCTAATGGAAACTGCTTTATTACGTGCAGTAAAGGCATAGTTAACATCTTCATCACTTGGACCCATATGAAAAGTTCCCGGTGGAACATAAATCATTCCCGGAGGTTTGGGTGGAGTATATTTGGCTGAAGGGGCTACACCATGTAACTGGCCATCATTAGCCAGGCCTTTAGATTTGGATTTACCCAATTTTCCACAGCCGGATAAAAAAACAATAGCGCCGATAGCTATTACACTTAACAAGTGACTCTTCATGTGTTTAACTTTGAGGGTATACGACAAATGTATAATTATTTTTTATTAAACTAATCACCAAAGCTTTTTTGATTTCTTAAAGTTTTGTAAACAATTACAGACCAATTTTACAAACGGACGATTAGTTTAAATATTGTAAGCACTTAATTAAATTTCGTATTGTTAACAATTTGATTAATAATAGATGGTATGTCCCCTACGGGAGCCTGACATGTATAATTACGACATAAATAAATAATTGGTTGGGTAGAAATACTTTTTTGTGATAATAAAGGGTATTTCCCCCCTGATGCCCTATCGGTGCATTGAAGCACTTTATTAGGTATGGAATAAGTAAGCAATTCATCCCGTAATTTTTCAAAACCATTACCACAAATCGCTATTTCGTTTATACCCGCAAATACATCAATCAGTAAACAGGCCCAATTACCAAAAGAGGTTGGATATTTAATTATTAATTCTGATAGGCTATTTAAAAGTCCGGCAGCTTTTTCTTTCCATGAGGCTTTATCAAAAATTACAGACAGATAAAAAAGATTAAAGGCCATAACTGAATTACCTGAAGGCACAGCACTATCATAAATTTCTTTTTTTCTTACAATAACATCATTTTGTTTTTTGTCCGTGTAATAAAAAAGATCTTCCTGCGAAGAAGTAAAATTTTCAAGTACATACCCTGTTAATGAATTTGCATATTCAAGATATTTATTATCAGATGTTATTTCCTGCAGTGAAATACAAGCCTCTATCAGGTATGCATAATCATCTAAAAAGGCAGGATATTTTGCTACACCTTTTGAATAAGTATGATGAAATTCAAACTCATTATTTTTTACTTTTAAATTCGAAAATAAAAAATCAAAATTGTCAATAGCCAGTTCTTTATAATGGATAATGCCTAATGCAGCCGCAGCTTTACACAATGCAGTTATCATTAAAGCATTCCATCCAAGCAATATTTTGTCATCCGTTTGCGGACGAATTCTTTTGTTTCTTTCTTTTAAAAGTCTTTCGGATAACAGGCTCAAGATTTCTTCAAGCTTACCCTCATCTATTTTTTCTCCTTTGGCAAAATCATGCAACGGTGTAAGCACCCGTAAAATATTTTTGTGTTCCCAGTTACCATCTGGCGTAACATCATAATATTCGCAAAATAATTTTGCATCATTACCAAGTATACTATTTACTTCTTCATAACTCCACACATAATATTTCCCTTCTTCGCCTTCACTGTCTGCATCAAGTGCCGAATAGAAACCTCCATGTTTATCACTTAGTTCCCTTTCAATAAATTCAATTGTTTGTTCTATTGTTTTTTTATAAGATCCATTTTTAGTTATCTGGTAAGCATCACTTAATGTGCGGATAAGAAGTGCATTATCATACAGCATTTTTTCAAAGTGGGGAGCCAGCCATTCAGCATCTGTTGAATATCTTGCAAACCCTCCTCCTATTTGATCATAAATTCCTCCCTGAATCATTTTATCCAGGCTTAAGTAAGCCTGTTGTAATGCCTCTTCATTTTTTGTATAATAATAATACCGGAGCAAATAATTTATAGTAAATGTTTGCGGAAATTTTGGAGCATTGCCAAAGCCTCCCCATTTTTTATCCGCCTGTTTCATTATGTTGGCGAAAATTTCATCAACCTGTTGCTTTGTAAAGATTTCTTCCGGCGATATATCTAAAAAGAAATTTTTTATTGATGTATTTGTATTTGAGCGGCCAATGTGTTGTGTAAGTTCTTCCGCCTGTGCTTCTACCTCCTGTCTTTTTTCTTTAAATAATTGAGAAACACCTGTCAATACCTCTTTCCACGACGCCCTGTTAAATGCTTTTTGCGGAGGAAAATAAGTACCACCGTAGAACGGTTTTTTATCCGGCGTAAGAAAAACATTTAACGGCCAGCCCCCGCTGCCACTGATGGCCTGCACGGCATCCATGTAAATATGATCAAGGTCAGGCCGTTCTTCCCTGTCAATTTTTATGTTAATGAAGTTATCATTCATCAGCTTTGCCGTTTCTTCATTTTCAAAACTCTCGTGTTCCATTACATGGCACCAATGGCAGGCAGAATAACCGATGCTTACAAGAATAGGTTTATCTTCCTCTTTTGCTTTTAGTAAAGCTTTATCTCCCCATGGATACCAGTTTACAGGATTATGTGCATGTTGTAAAAGATAAGGGCTTGATTCATCAGCAAGTTTATTGGTAAATTTTGGCATGGCTTTCTGGGGACAACAAAGGTGCCAAATGATTTGTATTTTTAAGCAAAATTGAAGTTCTTACTTATTATTTTTTTTTATCACAAAAAGTATATTTTTGTAACCGTTTAAAAACTAAACTTTACTATCATGTCAGACATAGCGTCAAGAGTTAAAAAAATTATTGTTGACAAATTAGGTGTTGACGAAGCAGAGGTTACACCCGAAGCTTCTTTCACAAATGATTTAGGTGCCGATAGTTTGGACACCGTAGAATTAATTATGGAATTTGAAAAGGAATTTAATATTTCTATTCCTGATGAGCAGGCTGAAACCATTACCACTGTTGGACAGGCTGTAACATACTTGGAAGAACACGCTAAGTAATTATCTATAATTATTGCAGGCAAGCTTTTATGGAATTAAAACGAGTTGTTGTAACCGGGATGGGTGCTATAACGCCATTGGGCAAATCTGTACCAGAGTATTGGGATGGGTTAATAAACGGTGTGTCCGGTGCTGATAACATTACTCAATTCGATACCTCGAAGTTTAAAACCAAATTCGCCTGCGAAGTAAAAGATTTTGAACCCACCAATTATTTAGAGAGAAAGGAAGCCCGTAAACTTGACCGCTTTACCCAGTTTGCATTAATTGCCAGCGACCAGGCAGTTAAAGATGCAGGCATAAGTAAAGAAAATGTAAATGTTGACAGAGTAGGAGTAATCTTTGCCAGCGGTATTGGTGGAATGGCAACCTTCCAGGATGATGTAATGGAGTTTGCCCGTGGTGATGGAACGCCACGCTTCAATCCTTTCTTCATCCCCAAAATGATACTGGATATTGCTGCAGGGCAAATATCCATGCGCCATGGATTCAGAGGCCCAAACTATGCTGTTGTGAGTGCATGTGCATCAAGTACAAATGCAATTATTGAAGCCTTCGATAATATTCGTATAGGAAGGGCCGATATAATTGTTGCCGGCGGCAGTGAAGCAGTAATAAGAGAAGCCGGCGTAGGTGGCTTTAATGCAATGAAGGCTTTAAGCGAAAGAAACGATGATCCTAAAACTGCTTCCCGTCCTTTTGATAAGGACAGGGATGGATTTGTAATGGGTGAAGCCTCGGGTGTTTTAATTCTGGAAAGTTTAGAACATGCTCTGGCAAGAGGAGCAAATATTTATTGTGAGATTGCAGGCGGAGGCGCTACAGCAGATGCTCATCATATTACAGCGCCACACCCTGAAGGTTTGGGCGCACAAAATGTAATGATTGTTGCTCTTAAGGATGCAGGAATGAAGCCGGAAGATATTGCTTATATAAATGTTCATGGCACCTCTACTCCTCTTGGGGATATAGCCGAAACAAAAGCTATACTAAATGTATTTGGAGAGCATGCCTATAATTTAAATATTAGTTCTACCAAATCCATGACGGGTCATTGTCTTGGAGCTGCAGGGGTTATAGAAGCACTGGCCTGTATCCTGGCGGTTACAAAAGATATTATTCCTCCTACAATAAATCATTTTACTGACGATCCTGATCTGGACCCGAAATTAAATTTCACTTTTAATAAAGCGCAACATAAGGTAGTAAATGCGGCATTAAGTAATACGTTCGGCTTCGGGGGGCACAATGCTTCTGTTATTATAAAGAAGTACAAAGCGTAAAAAAAATCTATAAAAACATTTCACGTTTCACCTTTCACGGCTCACGATTTTTTGGCTACTTTCGGGGTAACTAAATTTCTTTTGTGCAATTTCTGAAAAACATTCTTGATAGTAAGTCGGATAAGGAGTTTAAAAAACAGCTTCACAATGTTATGGGCTTTGTTCCCGAAAATTTAAGTTTATACAAAACTGCATTAAGTCACCGGTCAATAAGAGAAGGCGCTGATGAAAATAATGAACGGCTTGAATTTTTAGGAGATGCCGTGCTTAGTTCTCTTGTAGGCCATTATCTTTTTATGCGATATCCATATAAGGACGAAGGCTTTTTAACAGAGATGAGAAGCAAGATGGTAAACAGGAATCAACTAAATGACATTGCTTTAAAAATGGGTTTAAAAAAAATAACCTTCTATAATAAATTTGATAGCTCACTCAAAATATCACAGATTTTTGGTAATACGTTGGAAGCCCTTGTAGGTGCTGTTTATCTTGATAAAGGATATAAAAAAACCCAGAAGTGGGTTACCAAACATATCATCAATCCTCATCTTTATATGGATGACCTTGAAAACCTTGACATCAACCAGAAAAATAAATTATATGGCTGGGCAAATAAAAATGGTAAGGTGCTGGAATTTGAAACGTTAGAAGAAAAAATAGAAAACGGAAGAAGATTATTTACCATCGGCGCAATGGTAGACGGAGAATTGATTGCACAGGCAAAGGCTTATAATAAAAAGGATGCAAGCCAGGTAGCTGCACAAATAGCGGTTGAAAAATTAGGTATTGAACTTAAGCCGATGTAAGAAATTTTGATGTAATCCAATAAATCATGGCTCAGATAATGAAATTCGGTATAATCGGCAGCGGAAGCTGGGGAACAGCTTTAGCTAAAATTCTTACAGGCAATAAAAATAAAATTAACTGGTGGATAAGAGGTGAAGAAACTATCAGGCATTTACTGGCCCGTCATCACAACCCTCAATATTTAAGCAGTGTTGTTTTTGATACAACTTTACTTCAACCAACAACAAATGTATCTGAAGTAATTAATAATTCTGATTGCATTATCATTGCTGTTCCATCTGCTTATGCTGTAGACACATTAGGCAATCTTGATAAAGATATTTTTGCAGGAAAAAAAATTATCTCTGCCATTAAGGGAATATTACCTGACCAGAACCTATTGCTTAATGATTATTTAAAACAGCAATTTAATGTTGATCTCGAAAATTATTTTGCTGTATTGGGTCCATGCCATGCAGAGGAAGTTGCTGCAGAGAAATTATCTTATCTCACTTTTTCAGGCATTGATGAAAAAACAGCAGCTGGTATTGCATCTTATTTTAAAACAGCCTACCTCAACACAATTGTAAACCATGACATCTATGGAGTGCAATTCGCTGCCATCTTAAAAAATATTTATGCCTTAGGTGCCGGAATTGCACATGGCCTTGATTATGGTGATAATTTCCTGAGTGTTCTTATCGCTAACAGCGCTGATGAAATGGCGGGCTTTTTAAGAAAAGCAGGAATAAAAAATATTGATGTCGGCCATATATCAGATGACCGTCGGCAGCCAGCCGGCAACCTGCAACCCTTAACCGGCGATCATATTAACTATGCAGCCTCCGTTTACCTGGGCGACCTTTTAGTTACCTGTTATTCGCTGTATAGTCGCAACAGAACTTTTGGAAATATGATTGGTAAAGGCTATTCAGTAAAAACGGCACAGCTTGAAATGAGCATGGTTGCCGAGGGTTATAATGCAAGTAAGTGTATGAAGATAATTAATGAAAGTATACAGGCCGATATGCCTATTGCTGAAACAGTTTATAAAATTCTCTGGGAGAATATGCCAGCATCAAAAGGTTTTGCTAAAATAGAAGAAACCCTGGTATAAGCAACCGGCCTATAGTATCTTTATGTAGATATGATGCCGCTTTCGTACGATATTTATGGGCCTGCAACAATCCTGGTATTCCTTGCAATTCTTGTGATTGGGAGTATGATTAAACGCATAAGGTCTAGACCGGTGAAGCATTAATTTTCTCTTCAAAAAACAGGTCTGCAGCAATTCCATCAGCGAATAATTTCCCTTCGGTAGTTAAAGTAAGTTTACAGTTTGTAGTTTGCAGTTTGTGGTTATTTAAATACTTATCGCTTGCTACCTGAAGCTGCTCGCTTTTATCTTTTCCAAAATTTTCTTTTATAAAATTTAAATCAATCCCTTCCATAGTCCGTAACGAAGTCATAATATATTCATTCAGTTTTTGGATATCAGAGAGTTTTTCTTCTTCATAAGGAATACTATTTTTTTGCAACGATTGAATATAAAGCGCATTATTACTCACATTCCATCTCCTGGAATTTCCATTAAATGAATGTGCCGAAGGGCCAATGCCAATGTAAGGCTCACGCCGCCAGTAACTGCTGTTATGTTTGCTCCTGTAACCTGGCTTTGCAAAATTCGAGATCTCGTAATGCTCATAACCTGCATCCCGGAGCCAACCTGTTAACAGTAAAAAATGAGACGCCTGCTTTTCCGGGTCAACATCTTCTCTCTTCTTTAACCCTATCATTTTTTGCAAAGCGGTATTGGGTTCTACAGTTAATGCATAACAGGAAATATGAGGCACATCAAGATCAATTATAGTCTGAACATTTTTTTTCCAGTCCTCATCAGATAAAGTTGGAGTGCCATAAATAAGATCGGCAGAATAATTTGTAAAGCCTGCCTCTTTAACCAGGTTAATGCAGTGTAATGCCTGCGCTGCATTGTGTGCCCTGTTCATCCATGCAAGGTCTTCCTGTTTAAAAGATTGAACGCCTATACTAAACCGGCTAATTCCAATCGTTTTCCAGTCGGCTAATTTTATTTCATTAATGTCATCGGGGTTTGCCTCCAGCGTAATTTCTGCATTTTCACTTACCTCATATTTTTGATAAACAGCAGCCAATAATTTTTTTAGCTCTTCAACGTTCAATAATGATGGAGTGCCACCTCCAAAATAAATACTGTCTATACAATTTTCTTTTGAAGAAACAAGGTTTAACTCTTTAATCATTGCATCAACCATTTCATCTTTTTGTTTTAATGAAGTGGAAAAATGAAAATTGCAATAATGGCAAGCCTGTTTGCAAAAAGGAATATGGAAATAGATACCAGGCAAATTTTAGATTTAACTTCCCGATAGCTTCGGGATTATAATTTAGATTTGAATAATTAATGAAAGCCTTTCAAAGAAAATATTGGTGTTTTTATATTTTATTAGTTTCATTCTGTGGCTTTAGTATAACCTCTTTTTCCCAAAATAATTATCACCTGGTGATTCATCTGGTTGACAAAGATAGTTCCTTATCACAAAGCAGTAAGTTAAACAAGGTACAATCCCTTGGCCTGCAAACTTCATTTTTAAACAGGGAGCTGTGCGTAAACTATATATTCAGGCTGCCTGAAATACTTGCTGCCAAAGGGTATCCGGCCGCTTCAATAGATTCGGTATTGTATGATTCAACATCAACTCATATCAATTTATATTTAGGAGAGCAGTATAAATGGATTGAAATAAATACTGACAGCATTGATAAAAAGCTGCTGAACGAAACCGGGTGGAATGCCAGGTTTTTTCACAACAATAAAATGGATTTCTCTCAATTACAAAACCAGCAGGAAAATATTCTGAATTACTATGAAACAAGGGGATACCCTTTTGCTGCAATAAAACTGGCCAGTATAAAAATTGAAGAAGACAAAATAAAGGCAAAATTAAAAATAGATAAAGGGCCCTTATATCTCATCGACAGTATTCGTGTTTATGGCAAGATAAAAATTAAAAATCTTTTTTTGCAGCGATACCTTGGTATTGAAAAAGGAAGTGTTTACGATAAAAATAAATTGCAAAATATCAGTAAAAAACTTTTGGAACTTCCTTATCTGCAGGAACAGCAACATTGGAATTTGAATATGCTTGGCTCAGGTTCTGTTCTAAATTTATACCTTCAACAAAAACGCAGCAGCCAGGTGAATTTTTTGGTGGGGTTTTTACCTGGTAATGCGCAAACGGGCAAATTACAGGTAACAGCCGATGTAAATCTTAATTTAAAAAACGCTTTGGGTGCCGGCGAAAGTATTCTGCTTAACTGGCAACAACTGCAAAAACAATCCCCAAGATTAAACCTCGGCTACCAGCATCCATACATTTTTAATTCTCCGTTTGGTATAGATCTAACGTTCGATCTACTTAAAAGAGACTCTTCTTATTTACAGTTAAATTCGCAGGCCGGTTTATTATATATTTTATCAGCTAATCAATCAGGGAAAATATTTTTACAAAATCAAAGAACGTATTTACTATCCGGCGGGTTTGATACTAACCAGATTAAAATAACAAAAAGACTTCCTGCCAATATTGATGTTAATGCAAATAGTATCGGGATAAATTATGAATGGATAAATACAAACTACCTGTATAATCCAAGAGAAGGAAATGAATTAAAAATTATAACGGCAATTGGTTTAAAAAAGATCTCCAAAAATAATGAGATAGCCAATTTGAAAGATCCGGCAAATCCTTCTTTTAATTTTAATTCCTTATATGATTCGTTTAAACTTAATACATACCAATTCCGGCTAAAACTAAGTGCAGCGCATTATTTTCCTGCAGGCAAAAAAAGTACGTTGAAAACGGAGATCAATGGAGGCATTTTTCAAAGCCAGGATATTTTCAGAAATGAATTATTTCAAATCGGCGGTAATAAACTATTAAGAGGTTTTGATGAGGAAAGTATATATGCATCGCAATATGCAGTATTCACTGCTGAATATCGGTTCCTGACAGGAATTAATTCCTATTTGTTTGGATTTACTGATATCGGAATTACAAAAACTCATTATCAAACAGCTAATTTTACCAATAATTATTTTTCAGCAGGCTTAGGGTTGAGTTTTGAAACTAAGTTTGGAATATTAAATGTGAGCTATGCAATTGGAAAAAGAAATGATGTAAAGTTTGATCTGCAGGGAGCTTCCAAAATACATTTTGGATATATAAATTATTTTTGATTGAATGAAAGCTTACAGGATACAAACATTTTTTCTCGTTGTTATTTTTATATCTTTTGGCAAAGATTGTTTAGCACAAAAAAATGACAGCGCTATATTAAAGCATGATTCTTTACAATTACAGGATTCGGTAAACCCCAATAATTATCAGGCTAAATCCCGGGTTACCAGTTTAGACTCTCTCTTAAAAAACCATAAATATCTTAATACTGCAGCCGCATCCGTTTTTTTAGCAGCTAAAGAAAAAACTAAACCCGGTAAAGAATTTTTATTTTATCTTTTAGGCATTGCTATTTTATTACTGGCCTTGTTTAAAGTTTTTTACACCAGGTATTTCAATAATATTTTCAGGGTTTTCTTTAATACCTCGCTGCGCCAAAATCAGCTTGCCGATCTTTTATTACAGGCTAAACTACCCTCACTGATATTTAATATTTTTTTTGTGATAAGTGGAGGATTGTATGCATGGCTCCTGCTAAATTATTATCACCTGTTTAATCAAAGTAATAATTATATCCTGATAGGATTATCAATTTTATTTGTGGCGCTCATATATTTCGGAAAATTTCTGTCATTAAAACTTATAGGGTGGCTTTCCGGTATGGATTCCGTAACTGATCAATACATCTTTGTTATATTTTTAATTAATAAGATACTTGGGATAGTTCTTATCCCATTCATTATTTTATTAGCTTTTGCACCGGCTAACTGGCTTACCGCTATAATAATAACTTCCTTCTTTGTTATAGGTGTACTTTTTTTACTTCGCTATTTACGATCGTATGGATTATTACAAAACCAGTTAAAAATTAACGTCTTTCATTTTTTACTTTATATAATTGGTATGGAGCTTTTGCCTATAATGCTAATTTATAAATTAGTAATTCAGGTATTAATATAGTCTTCCCAATCATTTCATTTTTGTAGGGTAAATAGATGATTTTCTACAAAAAAAACGTACATTTGCACACCCGTATGAATTATACACATGGTTAAAAACGCTGCTATACAGGATGTTAAGCCTGTAAAACAAATACAAAATATTCTTATTACACAGGCCAAACCGGAGAATGAAAAGTCTCCTTATTTTGAAATGGCCCGTAAGTATAAAGTAAACCTTGAATTCCAGCCATTTATCCGGGTTGAAGGAATTCCCGCAAAAGAATTTCGTAAACAAAAAATTGAGATCCCGGGTTATTCAGCCGTCATCTTTACCAGCCGCAATGCAATTGATCATTTTTTTAGAACCTGTGAGGAAATGAAGATCACAGTTTCGCAGCATACCAAATATTTTTGTATAACAGAAGCGGTGGCCTTATACCTGCAGAAATTTATTTTATATAGAAAACGTAAAGTTTTTTATGGCGCCGATGGTACCAATAAAAGCTTGTTTGATGTTATTAATAAACATAAAGAACAGGAAAGTTTTTTATACCCTTGCTCAGAATCTTTCGACAGCGAGATAACCAACTGGCTTAAAGCAAATGAGTGTGAATATGCTACACCGGTTTTATACAGGATAATCAGCAATGATGTTAAAGAGATTTTCGCAAAAAATAGTTATGATATCATTTGTTTTTTTACCCCTGGTGGTGTGAGAAGCTTTATAGAAAATTTCCCAAAATTCAAGCAAAACGGAACAAGAATCGGTGCGTTTGGCGATAATACTTTTAAAGCAGCATCAGCAGCCGGGCTTACGCTTGACATAAAAGCGCCTCAACCTAAAATGCCCAGTATGGTATCAGCACTGGAACATTTTCTTTCTACAGTAAAAAAGAAATAATAAATTAATATTGTTGTAAAGCAGCTACAGTAGCTGCTTTTTTATTTATACAACACCGCCGCTTATTTTATGCCAGCCAACCCCGGCCTGATAAATCAATAAAAATTGTATATTTATTTTTCGCTATTAAATAACGATCGTAATTATAGCCCTTATGCCGATTAAACAGATAGATCACGGAACAAAGGAGTACCAGCAAATGGTTGAGCTTAGAAATGAAATTCTGCGCAAACCTTTGGGCCTTACTTTTGATCCGGAAGAGTTAGCCAGGGAAACTAAAGACATCCTGATTGCCGCATTTGAAGAAGATAAAATACTGGGGTGTTGCCTGCTTACAAAAGTTGATAACCAATGCGTGCGTTTGAGGCAAATGGCTGTGCAAAACAATTTACAGGGTAAAGGAATTGGCGCTGCTATGTTGAATTATGCAGAGAATGTAGCAAGAGATGCAGGCTACTATAAAGTAATAATGCATGCCCGTAAAACTGCAACAGGATTTTATGAAAAGCTCGGTTATAAAATTACCGGTAAAGAGTTTGAAGAAATAACCATCCCGCATTTTATTATGGAAAAAAGGCTCAGGTAGATATTATCCTCTCTTCATTATTTTTTTTGCTAAAAAATTTCTTGCTTCATCTACTGCATCACCGTCAAAGGCAGATTTTGGTATAAGAAAAAATGAGCGGCTGTCGAAATAGAGGTGAAAAAAATGCGGGCTTTCTATAAGGCTGCTAAAAGCTGTCCATGGCCAGCTTTTGCTTCCCCTGTCATTTTCAAGAAACAAATGTTGATCTTCCAAACTAACTTTAAATCCATCTTTAAATGTAGCTGCCTTTCTGTATATCGAATACGGAAGTATAAACCAAAAAGCTATCATTAAGGTAAACCATAGAACAGAGCTTACTAAAAAAGCCAATGGAGATATTTTTTTAAAAAAGAAAAGGCCGGCTGATAAAATGGCAAATACGTTTACCAATATTATCATTGTTTTTATTTCTTTACGGGTAATAAAATGATAGCGTAAAGCCTGTATAACTTTCTGTTTATTATAAGTAAAAAAGGAAGATGTCATGGGAGACAAAGATAACAGAATCGTGAACTTTAATTTCTTAAAAAAGAAATTTTAAGTGCTGCTTTATATTGAAAGTTCAAATGAGCAATGGATTTACTTTTATCTTATTCTAATATTTTAACTTCGGATCGCCTGTTTTTCTGCCTGCCAGCTTCGGTATTATTTTCTTCTACCGGTTCCATTGATCCATAACCTTTGGCTGTTAATCTCCCGGGATCAATTCCTTTAGAGATAAGATATGCCACAATAGACTTTGCACGTTCCAAAGAAAGTACTTTGTTTTTTACCTCGCTGCCGATGTTATCAGTATGCCCGCCAATTTCTATTTTATCATCTGACTTGCGCTGCAGGTAATCTGCTAATTCATCTAGGGTTTTATATGATGCAGGCCGTAGCGTCGCTTTACCAAAATCAAACTCAACATTGTCAAGAATAAATGTTTTGGGAGGATCAAATTCAAGACTTACTGTGAATGGATTTTTATAAAAAGCATTTGGGCCAAGTGCAGGAATATTAAGGATATTATAGCTTGTTGAATCTTTAAAACCCATTATAAAGATCTCGTACTTATCCCCTGCCGGTAAACGCGTAGTAAACTTTCCCAGGGAATCACTTATTGCCTGGTATTCATTCCCGTTTTTCTGGCTTTTAAAAACAATCAGTTCATTATTCTGAGGCTGCTTACTTCGCATATCAATAATAGAACCTTCAATTTTTGCATCTTTAGGAAGGGCAGGATTTGTTTGCGCATAAGATGGATACAGTAAGCCGGAAAAAAATAATACGAGTAAAAACTTATTCATAGAATTTGATTAAGATATGTTTTATTAAGTGCTATAAAACTAAAATTAATTTATCAGGAACAATACTACCTATAATAGTTATTTATTGATGTAAAATAGTTGCATAAGAAAAGCCACCTTTTCAGATGGCTTTCTTCCTTATGAGAACCAAAACCTATTTTTAACTGCAGCCCATGCTGTTGCCACAGTTCAAGCATTTATAGCAGGTACCGCTGCGGATAGTGATGTGACCACATGTATTACAGGGAGGAGCATCGCTTTGCATGCTTTTGGCAGCAGAGTTAACGGCATCCATTTCGCTGTGAACTTTTTTTATTGATTCCATCCTGTGCGCTCTTACCTGTGGAGCCTGCACAGTGCTGCCGGGGGAAGTTCCTAATACTCTTACTTCACTTAATTCATGAACTCTTTCACCAATAGTAGGTGTTGCTTCATCCCATTCCTCATTTCCGGTATTTAGCACTTCAGGTTTGTCAAGTACATGCACCAGGTCATTTCTTCCTAAATATTCATAAGCCAATGAGCGGAACATAAAGTCAATAATTGAAGTAGTGGTTTTAATGTTCGGATGATCTACCATACCTGAAGGCTCGAACCTTGTGAATACAAATTTTTCAACAAACTCTTCTAAAGGAACACCGTATTGTAAGCCAATAGAGATAGAAATTGCAAAACAGTTAAGCATGCTACGCATGGTAGCGCCTTCCTTAGCCATGTCAATAAAAATTTCGCCTAATGTTCCATCATTATATTCACCTGTTCTTAAAAATAATGCCTGCCCGTTTATTTTTGCTTTTTGTGTAAAGCCTCTTCTTTTTGCAGGTAACGCTCTGCGCTCAACAATCATTGCCAGCTGGCGTTTTAAAGATGTATCTGCACTGCTCTGTACTCTTTTATTTACTTCTTCCAGTAAATCTTCAACAGTAAGTGTGCTCATATCCACTATCCTTGATTCATTATTGTCCATTGCCAACTGATCATTGTCAACTGTCTTTTTCTTCTTATCACTTTTATTGCTAAGAGGCTGTGATAATTTAGAACCATCACGATACAATGCACAGGCTTTTAAGCCTAACTGCCAGCTTAGTTTATAGGCTTCATCAATTTCTTCTATTGTTGCCTCATTGGGAAGGTTGATGGTTTTTGAAATGGCGCCGCTGATGAAAGGTTGTGCAGCAGCCATCATGCGGATATGGCCTGTAAAGTGAATATACCTTTCGCCTTTTTGTCCGCACTTATTAGCACAATCAAAAACTGAAAGATGTTCTTCTTTTAAATAAGGAGCGCCTTCAACAGTCATAGTGCCACAGATGTATTCGTTAGCTTCTTCAATTTGCTCTTCCGTAAATCCTAATGCTTCTAAAAAATTCCATTCAAAATTTTGATATTGTTCTTTTGTAAACCCTAAGCGATGCAAACATTCTTCACCCAGGTTGAAGACATTAAATACAAAAGCAATGTCAAATGCAGATGCAAGACTGTCTTCAAGTTTTTTAATTTCTTCCGGAAGAAATCCTTTATCAGCCAGTGATTGATTATTAATATGAGGAGAACTTTTGAGCGATGCATAACCTTTCGCATAATTTACAATCCTGTCAATTTGCTTCTCACTATATTTTAAATTGCGTAAAGCCTGCGGCACACTTTGATTGATGATCTTAAAATAACCGCCACCGCTTAGTTTTTTAAATTTAACCAGCGCAAAATCAGGTTCAACGCCTGTTGTATCGCAATCCATAACCAACCCGATTGTTCCCGTTGGCGCTATCACAGTTGTTTGTGCATTGCGGTAACCAAATTTTTCGCCCATCATCACCGCATCATCCCATGCTTTTGTTGCAGCTGTTAATAAATAATCAGGACAATATTTTGCATTGATGCCCTGCGGTTTTATTTCAATTCCATCATATGCATCCATTGCATCGTATGCAGCCGCACGATGGTTACGCATAACACGAAGCATATGATTTTTATTTTCTTCATATTTACTGAATGTTCCTAAATGCTCCGCCAGCTCTGCAGATGTTTTATAAGCAATACCGGTCATTATTGCTGTTACAGCGCCTGCAATTCCCCTGGCTTCTTCACTGTCGTATGCAATGCCGCTAACCATCAGCAGGCTTCCTAAGTTTGCATAACCTAAACCAAGCGTTCTGTAATCATAAGAGAGCTGTGCAACTTCTTTACTTGGAAATTGCGCCATCAATACAGATATCTCCAGAACAGTTGTCCATAATCTCACAGTATATTCAAATCCTGCAACGTCGATCCTGTTATCATCTTCATTAAAAAATTTGCGAAGATTTACAGAAGCAAGGTTACATGCTGTATTATCCAGGAACATATATTCACTGCAGGGATTGGATGCTCTTATCTGTCCGCCTTCAGGGCAGGTATGCCATTCGTTTATTGTTGTATTGTATTGCGTTCCGGGATCAGCACAGTTCCATGCGGCATTGGTAATTTTATCCCAAAGTCCTTGTGCTTTTATTTTCTTCATTGTTCTTCCATCGCTTCTTGCTTTTAATTCCCAATCACCATTTGCTTCCAAAGCATGAAAAAATTCATTAGGGATTCTAACAGAGTTATTGCTGTTTTGTCCGCTTACAGTTTTGTATGCCTCTCCTTCATAATCACTGGGGTAACCTGCCGCAATTAATGCAGCCACTTTCTTTTCCTCTTCCACTTTCCAGTTTACAAAAGTTTCAATTTCAGGATGATCAAGATCAAGACAAACCATTTTAGCAGCACGCCTTGTTGTACCCCCGCTCTTAATTGCGCCTGCTGCCCTGTCACCAATTTTTAGGAAACTCATCAGACCACTTGAGGTTCCGCCGCCACTTAATTTTTCACCTTCGCCACGTATGCTTGAAAAATTTGTTCCTACTCCGCTGCCATACTTAAATATTCTTGCTTCTCTAACCCATAGATCCATTATCCCGCCTTCATTCACCAGGTCGTCTTCTACACTTAAAATAAAACATGCATGGGGTTGCGGACGCTCATATGCTGATGTAGATTTTTTTAATTGTCCATCATTTTGATCTACATAATAATGGCCCTGGGGTTTACCTTTTATTCCATATACTTCATGCAGGCCTGTATTAAACCATTGCGGAGAATTGGGAACACAAGACTGGTTCAATATACCATACACTAACTCATCATAAAATACCTGTGCATCCTGCTCTGATGCAAAGTAATTATATCGCTCACCCCAAACCCGCCAGCAATGTGCAAGACGGTGCGCTACCTGCTTAACAGTAGTTTCCCTTCCTGAACTTCCAGCGGGTTGCGGCACGCCTGCTTTACGAAAATATTTCTGTGCTAAAATATCAGTAGCAATCTGGCTCCATTGTTTTGGAACTTCTACATTGTCCATTTGAAAAACTATCTCACCCGATGTATTTTTAATTACCGAGGTACGGTAATCATACTCAAACATTTCATATGGGGTAATTCCTTCTTTGGTAAAGTGACGGGGGAACTGAAGTCCTTTTGCAGACTGCTTTTTGTTTGACATAAGATTTAAAATATTTTAGGGTTAATAGTTAGTTTTGGCAAACGTGGAGAACGAAAATATTTTTTCTATTTCAACAAACAAACTCTTAAATATTAACACCTGTGGAAAAGAGATGTGCAAAATTTTTAAAGTGAGACGGGTATTGAGTCTTTTGATTTTTCTTTGATTTTTACACATTTTGAGGATAAAATAAATTTGTTATGACAAGAAAAATTTGGTAGTAGTGTATTAGCGAAAAATAAAGGCATCATCCTATAAAAAAAATTATTAATGAGAGCAGTTATACAAAGGGTTTTGCAGGCCAATGTGATGATAAATAATCAGATTAAATCGGACATTAAAAATGGTTTGCTTGTGTTTGTTGGTATTGAAGATGAAGATACCGAAGATGATATTGAATGGCTAAGTAATAAGATCGTTAACCTCCGCATTTTTAATGATGAAAATAAAATCCCCAACATCTCAGTAAAAGATATTGATGGAGAAATTTTAGCTGTGAGTCAATTTACATTGCATGCTTCTACAAAAAAAGGAAACCGCCCTTCATACATAAAAGCAAGTAAGGCAGAGATCGCCATACCGCTGTATGAACAATTTATTATTCAATTAG
>JAQBNL010000008.1 GCA_028288585.1 Chitinophagaceae bacterium
AAGCTATGCTTGAATGGCAGGGAGATGGATTGGGAGATGAATCCAATTTTTTAGTAAAAGAAAAAGACCAGGCATTAAAGTAAAATGAAATTTTTAAGATCACAACCTGTGATAAATCCTGCTCAAAAAAATAATTTATGAAAGCGATTTTTATACTATTCATTTTTATCACAGGCAGTTCTTTTGCCCAAAAGACACAACTTACATATTGCAATCCCATCAATATTGATTATGGTTATACACCTATTCCAAATTTCAGTGAATGGGGAAGACACAGGGCTACAGCAGATCCCGTGATAGTAAAGTATAAGAATGAATATTATTTGTTCTCCACAAACCAATGGGGCTATTGGTGGAGCAACGATATGCTTAACTGGAAATTTATTTCAAGAAAATTTTTACGCCCCTGGAATACCGGGATCTATGATGAATTGTGTGCACCTGCTGTAGGGATAATTGGCGATACTATGATCGTATTTGGATCAACCTATACAAATAATTTTACGATATGGATGAGCACTGATCCAAAAAATAATAAATGGAAACCGCTTGTTGATTCATTTCAAATTGGCGGATGGGATCCGGCTTTCTTTACTGACGATAATGGAAGATTATACATGTATAACGGCAGCAGCAACCGTTATCCAATTTATGGAGTTGAACTCAACAGGAAAACATTACAACCCATTGGAACCAGAAAAGAAATGTATTTTCTTGAAGAATGGAGATACGGCTGGCAACGTTTTGGGGAATATTTGGATGATACTTTTCTTGATCCTTTTATTGAAGGATCATGGATGACAAAACATAATGGCAAATATTATTTGCAATATGGAGCGCCGGGTACTGAATTCAGTGGCTATGCAGACGGAGTTATTGTTGGCGATGACCCATTAGGCCCTTTCACGCCACAGTCACAGCCTTTCTCTTATAAACCTGGGGGCTTTGCAAAAGGTGCAGGTCATGGCTCTACTTTCCAGGATGTATACAATAACTGGTGGCATGTTTCAACCATTGCTATTTCTGTAAAAAATAATTTTGAAAGAAGAATTGGTATATGGCCTGCCGGTTTTGATAAAGATGATGTAATGTATATGGATGCTGCGTTTGGGGATTATCCACATTACTTGCCTTCTTATTCAAATAAATTGAGAAATCTTCCCCAACAAGCACCAAATTCTGAAAGTATTTTTTCTAATAATGGTTTGGGGCCTATCCAAAGGGGCGGAACAGCTTATTTTCCGGGCTGGATGTTACTTAACTATAATAAGCCTGTACAAGTTTCCTCTACACTTGGAAGTTATTATTCAAATTTTGCTGTAGATGAAAATATAAAAACCTATTGGAGTGCAAAGTCGTCGGATAAAGGTGAATGGATACAAACTGATCTTGGTAATGTATCAATGGTGAATGCAATACAAATTAATTATGCTGACCAGGATGTATCTTTTCCAAAAGAGATGGACACAATTTTCCTTGGTAAATCATTAGGGTTATATCACCAATATAAAATTTATGAATCGAAAGATGGTGTTAACTGGAAAGTATTAATTGATAAAAGCAACAATAAAACAGACGTGCCCCATGATTATGTAGAGCTTCCACAACCTGTGCAAACAAGATTTTTAAAGCTTGAAAATATCCATATGCCTACCGGCAAATTTGCTGTCAGCGGCTTTCGTGTATTTGGAAATGGTAATGGACCAAAACCTGATACAGTAAAGAATTTCATTGTATTGAGAACTGAAAAAGATCCACGAAGTGCATGGATAAAATGGAGCCCGGTTGATAATGCTTTTGCCTATAATATTTACGCAGGTGTTGCACCGGACAAACTTTATAATTGCACAATGGTACATTCTGCCAATGAATATTATTATAAGGCTATGGACAGTAAAATTCCATATTATTTCTGTATAGAATCTATCAATGAAAATGGCGTTTCTAAAAGAACGCAGGTAGTAAGAGTAAACAATTAAAATTATTGATATGAAATCAGCCGCATTAAAAATAATAATTGCATTTCTTTCTTTACTGAGTGTAAAAAATGTAACTGCGCAACAACCTCCATTTTGGGATGAGATTCAAAATTTTAAAAAGCAGGACAGCATTCATTTCCCGGCAAAGAACCAGATCCTGTTTGTTGGAAGTTCATCGTTCACAAAGTGGACAGATGTGCAAAATTATTTTCCCAGCTATAAAATTATTAATCGTGGTTTTGGCGGTTCCTCATTACCGGATGTAATACGATATGCAGGTGATATTATTTTTCCTTATCACCCCAAAGAAATAGTTATCTATTGCGGGGAGAATGATTTGGCTGCTTCTGATACTGTTACTTCTAAAATGGTTTTTGACAGGTTTAAAAAATTATTTGTATTGATAAGAAAAAAAATGCCCAAAGTTCCTGTTGTATTTATTTCAATAAAACCCAGTCCCAGCCGGCAACACCTAATGCCAAAGATGGTAGATGCCAACAGGATGATAAAAAATTATTTGTCTAAAAACACAAATACAACTTTTGTGGATGTATATCATAAAATGCTCAATGCATATGGAAATCCAATTGATGATATTTTCATTGAGGACAGATTGCACATGAATGCAAAAGGATATGCAATCTGGCGTAAGGCAATTCAACCCTATTTAATAAAATGATGGCTAACTATTTTTATAAATTATATGAACTTAAAAATAAAATTTAGTTTCTGTCTCCTATTTTTAACCGTATCTCTTTTTGCGCAGAAGGAAGTTCAGCTAACATCCCCTGATGGCCATATTGTTTTTACGTTGCAGTTGAACAAAAGCCTTCCTGAATATTCAATAGCGTATAAAAAAAATACCCTCATAAAAAATTCAATATTAAATCTTGTTTTTAAAGATACCAAAGTGCTCAAAAATCCTGGTGCCGGCTCAGCACCTGTGTTTACAGAAGTAAATGAAAACTATGATCTGATAGTAGGCAAAGCAAAAAGAGTGAACAATCATTATAAGCAGGTAATAATCCCTCTCGAAAGCATAAACGCTTACAAGGTTAATTTAGAAGTAAGAGCATTTAATGATGGCATTGCTTTCAGATATGTATTACCAAAGCAAAACAAAACTTCCTTTACACTTTTAGAAGAGCAAACGCAATTTAAATTCACTTCTGATCCCATTGTTAAAGCATTGCTGCTTCCGAATTATACTTCATCGCATGAGGGACTTTACACCACCATGCCTTTAAGTAAAATAAAAGAAGATACATTAATGGATATGCCTGCATTATTTCAACTCCCCAATAAACTTTTTGTAGCCATTACCGAAGCTGCTTTACTTGATTATGCCGGTATGTATTTAGTGAAACATAATGGCTTCGTTTCGGGGGTACTCTCGCCATTACCCAATCAAACTGAAATTAAAGTAAAAGCAACTCTCCCGCATAATAGTCCATGGCGTGTATTATTAATATCTGATCGTGTAGGAGCATTAATAGAATCCAATATTATTACAAGCCTGAATGAGTCACCAAAAATTAAAGACTGGAGTTGGTTGAAACCGGGCACTACAACTTTTCCCTGGTGGAATGGAACAATAATTCCTGATAGTATTAAAGGCGGCAATAATTTTGAAACAAACAAATACTACATTGATTTTTGTGCAGCCAATAATATCAGATCCCATACAATAGTTGAGTATGGCGGGCATGAATGGTACACCAATGATGGCGAAGGGTATCAGCCGGGAAATAATGTTGACATAACAAAACCTGTTGCAGAATTAGATATAAAAAAAGTTTGTGATTATGCTAAATCAAAAAATGTAGAGATCCGTGTATGGACGCATTGGAAAGCACTGTACCCCAAGTTAGATAAAGCTTTTGCATTGTTTGAAAAATGGGGTATTAATGGTATGATGGTAGACTTTTTAGACAGGGATGACCAGCAAATGGTAAACATACAAACAGAGATATTACAAAAAGCAGCCGCACATCATTTGCATATACAATTTCATGGAGCGTATAAACCAACAGGCCTCAGCCGTACATATCCTAATGAGCTTACCCGTGAAGGAACATTAAATTATGAGCATGATAAATGGGATAACATGGTAAGCCCTGATGCTGATATGGATATTTTTTTTACAAGAATGCTGGCTGGCTCTACTGATTATCATTTGGGTGGATTCAGGGCGCTGCCTTATTCAAAATTTGTAGTACAAAATTTTCGTCCTTATGTTATGGGCACACGTTGCCACATGCTGGCTATGTATGTTGTGCTGGAAAATTATTTGCCAATGATATGCGATTACCCAGATGCATACATTGGTGAGCCCGGCTTTGAAGTATTGAAAAATATCCCAACTACATGGAATGAAACCAAGGTTGCGGATGCAAAAGTGGGAAAATATATTTCCATTGCACGGCGCAAAAATAATAGTTGGTATATAGGAACAGTTACCAACTTAACTGCAAGAGAAATAAATTTAAAACTGGATTTCTTACCCGCCGGTAACTATTCGGCAGAGATTTACAGCGATGCACCCGACAACAATGAAAATGCAAATCATCTTATAAAGAAAAAAACAGTTGTTAATAATACGACAGTATTAAAGCTCGTGTTATCTTCGGGTGGCGGCAATATTATGGTGCTGCATAAATTAAAGTAGGCTCTTCTTAAAATATAAAACGATTGTTATATAAAAACAAATCACATGCTAAGAAAATTTTTAATTGGATTGATGATGCTCTGTGTTACACAGGTACAGGCACAAACACAGGATGCAAAAATGAAATCTTTCATTGATGCATTGATGAAGAAAATGACCTTAGAAGAAAAACTCGGGCAATTAAATTTACCGGGAGCAGGTGATATAACTACAGGACAGGCGGGCAGTTCAGACATAGCAAAGAAAATAAAAGAAGGCAAAGTAGGAGGCTTATTCAATATTAAGGGTGTAGAAAAAATTCGTGATGTACAAAAGATAGCTGTAGAAAATAGCCGTTTAAAGATTCCATTACTCTTTGGTATGGATGTGATCCATGGATATCAAACCACCTTTCCAATTCCATTGGGGTTATCCTGTACATGGGATATGCAGGCAGTTGAAAGAAGTGCAAGAATTGCAGCCATTGAAGCAAGTGCTGATGGAATTTGCTGGACTTTTTCACCGATGGTGGATATTGCCCGTGACCCACGCTGGGGCAGGATCGCAGAGGGCTCTGGAGAAGATGCATACCTGGGTTCACAGATTGCAAAAGCA
>JAQBNL010000027.1 GCA_028288585.1 Chitinophagaceae bacterium
TGCTCTTCCGATCTCCTCCACCATTACCTCCTCCGAACAAACGAGAAAAAAAACCTTTATTCTCACCATTGCTCCCGCCATCACCTTCCCCAAATGTCTCTTTCACTTTATCCAACCGGCCTTTTTGCTCTGCCGTTATTTTTAGATGCTCCCGGAGGGCTTTTTTTAATTCAGGATTTTTAGCTTTTTCGATCATTGACGGCATGGCGTCAATGATCTGTTCTTCTACTGAATAAAGGTCCAGGATCTCATGCTTCAGCAGGTCGTTGAGATTTATCATTGTTTCCATAAAAATATTTTTTGGTTGAACAATTTCTTAGAAAAAATCATGCCGTATTATTAAAATACAACATATCAAAAATTGTATTCTCCAGGCAATACATCTACACAATAAAATGAGATCTTTTACAAACGCAATACAGGCTGTAGCAATGTTTAATTAAACTACCGAAGTGTTTATAAAAAGAAGAAAGGAATTAATAAGTTTTAAGCAAACTTTTTATTACAGAATCTTTTTGTGCTGTGGTTAATATGTTGCTGTATTTGTACAAAGTGGATTCCCAATCACCATAAACGGGATTAGGAATTACAATAAATTTTTTCCCGAATTCCGCAGCCAGGTTATCTGTATTTTGCTCACGTTCATCCATCGCCTTTTTATCAAACAGTGAATTGAAATCAGTAAGGTTATCGCCCAGCAACAAAATAACATCATGTGTGGCAGCAACCGCTTGCCTTCTTGGTTCTTTGCTCGAGATTCCCTGCCTTAGAACAAGGTGAGCATTATCTGCATTTGGCAAATTAAATTTTTGAAGATTTAAAAGAGTGCCTGCTCTTTCTCTTTCATCCCGGTTAGTAATATAAAATATAGTTATCCCCCGGGAAGCTGCATATTTTAAAAAGGCCGTCGCCCCAGGCACTGTATCTGCCTTGCTCATATCAGTCCATTGATACCACGATGCGGATTCATAATCTTTTCCCTGCAATGTTTGATGCACTTCGTAAGCGCTGTTATCTAAAATGGTTTCATCAATATCAGTAATAATTGCTTTTGGTTTACCCGGTGTCATTTGTAAATTCTCATCTACCCTAAGCCTGGCAATATTAAAAGCCTGCAGGCATAACGCCCGGTACTCTGCAGCCCTTTGTTGGTACAGGCTTGCAAATATTTTCCCGGTAACGGCTATATTTTGAGGTAATGATGAATTGTTTTTGCTTATTTGTTTTGATGTAGTGCAGGCGGCAATAACAAACCATACAACTATTGAAATCTTTTTCATCTTCCTTAATTTATAATTGTAAAGTTATGAGAGCCCGCCAAACTTCTGTCAAATTAATAAGTATGACCGGGTTTAATTAATTGTGGATATTCTTTCTGGAATTTTCTTATCTCGGGAATAGAAACTGCATTCACATATCCCTGGTTAGGATTATGCTGGATAAAATCCTGGTGATAATTCTCCGCATCCCAAAACTTTACAAAGGGAACCACCTGTACGGCAATTGATTTTTTGTATTTTCCAGAAGCATTTAATTGCTTGATATAATTTTCTGCCAACTGCTTTTCGGTACTATTCCTGTAAAAAAGTATTGAGCGGTATTGTGTTCCAAAATCAGGCGCCTGGCCATTTACAGCAGTGGGATCCTGTGCGGCAAAATATATTTTTAATAATGTAGGATAGGTAATAATTGATGAATCATAATACACATTTACTGTTTCTGCATGGCCTGTAGTTCCGGTTTCCAATTCTTCGTAAGAGGGGCTTTTAGTATTTCCGCCTGCATAGCCTGATATGGCTTCCTGCACTCCTTTTACACTTTCAAACAATGCTTCTTCATGCCAGAAACAACCGGCTGCAAAAGTTGCCACGCTGTATTTTGAAAGCTCTTTTTTAGAAGAATTGTTTTGTTGCTGTTTTGTTTTTTGCGCACAGGAAGATAATGTGACGAACAGGGCTGCACCCAATAAAACAGTTTGTGAAAATCTCATATAAAATTGTTTACATAAACTTACGAAGAGGTGAGAACTTTGGATGTTAAAGAAAGAAAAACATTAAATTATCCGGGAAAATTCATTCTTTTTATAAATGGCTGAAAGCGGGGATCAGTTTTTAGAAATGAAAGAAATGGATACCTGCCTGCACTGGGAAGTAAACTTGCCCTCTCCTCAAATGCCTGTTCCAGAAATTCAAATGCCTGGTCATATTTTTTTGAATAATAAGCAGCTACAGATAATGACAAGCCGGAAATAAATTCAGTCTTTGACCGCAGTATTAATTCATCAAGAATTTTTTGTGCTTCCGGTATATTATCAAGCATAGCATACAGCCAACTCGATACAAGCAATGGATATTGATGCCGTGCCGAAATATCTACAGCAAGTTTAATAGCATCCATAGCTTCTTCGTATTCGCCAAATCCGTATAAAGCCATACATAGTCCACTGTAGGAAAGTAAAGAATTTGCATCTAATTCAATAGCGGTTTGACTTGATTTGCGTGCCTCTTCAAATTTTCCGAAACACAAATACACTGCAGATAATGCATTATGAGATTGGGACACCAATGGTTCAATTTCAATTGCTTTAAAAGCCTCTTCAACAGAATGAAAATAATCTCCTACCCAGCTTAAATAATTGCTATACCAATAATGAGCAGGCGCATAAGCCGGATTAATAGCGATGGCTTTTTCAAATTGTTTTTTTGCTTCGGTCCAGTCCCAGTCGTAAAATGTAGTTAAAAAGGCCAGTAATGCATAAGGTTCTACACGTGCCGGATTCAGCGTTATAGCTCGTTCGGCAGCTTGTTTTGCTTTAGGAACAACATGGTGTGGTGGTAAAAAGGAATAAAAAGCAAATAATGCATACGTATCGGCAATACCTGCATGCGCAAGCGAAAAATCAGGATCCATTCCGGCAGCCATTAGAAAATATTCCAGGCCTTTTTTTAATCCCGGCCCCCTCCTGTTCCAATAGAACCGTCCTTTTAAATAAAGATCATAAGCTTCTTTATTTTCTGTAGGGTTTTTAGTGATGATTGCCTTTTCTGTTTCAAGTAAAGAGATCTTTAGTTTTTCAGTAACAGATAATGCAACTTCATCCTGGATTGCAAAAATATCGTCTGTTTCACGATCATATTTTTCGCTCCACAAGTGAAACCCATCTTCTGCATTTACCAACTGTACCGTTACACGTAAGCGGTTGTTCTGCCTGCGTACGCTTCCCTCCAGCACGGTACTCACACCAAGTTTTCGTCCTACTTCACGCAGGCTAATATTTTTTCCTTTGAATTGAAAAGATGAAGTTCGCCCGGCCACTTTAAGATCATTTAAATGCGATAAAGAATTAAGTATTTCTTCTGCCATACCATCGCTGAAGTATTCCTGTTCGGGATCATTGCTCATATTAATAAATGGCAATACTGCAACACTCTTCCTGGAAATGGATGGCCGGATACGGGGAGCTTTTTTTTCTTCTGTTTTTCCTTTTAAAGAATTGGCAATTGGTTTTACCAATCCTTCATCATCAAGAGCAAATACTTCTACCAGCCGTTCGATATTTTTAAATTGATAAACACCCATTGACAGTGTTTTAATGGCAGGATGGTTATGCAGCTCACCATTTACTTTATCTGAAATTAATACACTGCCGGCCATTCCCAGCGACTCAATGCGTGATGCAAGATTAACTCCATCACCAAATACATGGCCATCATTAATTATGATATCACCTATGTGCAATCCCATGCGCACTGGAACAACCGGTGATTTGCAGAAAAGCTGTTGCATTGCCAGGGCACACTGCACCCCCTCTATAACACTATTAAAAATACTAAGTGTACCATCGCCATAATATTGAATGATGTTACCATTAAATTTCCTGTGTTGGTCTTCCAAAACCAAACGATGGCGATCTTTAAGCTTTATAGCCTCCTGTTCATTCTGCTGCATAATTGCAGTATACCCTTCAATATCGGTAAACATAATAGCAGCTAATTGTCGGGACTGGGGCATGAGCAACTTGCTTTAAAAGAAAATTACGCAATTCTTTTAACTTATCCTGAAGATTAAGAGACTATAAAATAGATAAACATGCTGCCAATCTAAATAAACGTACCTTTTTATTCAAGCTTTCTCCTTAGTTTTTGTGATACCCATTTTAATTCAATGCCGCCACGGGTTTGCGAAGGTTTTTTATTGGTAAAATAAGAGCCTATTAAAGTTTTGGGCACCTCGTATTCATGAAGCTGCAGCATAGTGTATCCATCAAACTGTTCGCTTTGGTTAATGTCTTTTATAGACGTATTTATTTCCCCCTTCCACAAATAGCATAAAGTAAATTTATCTTCATTATGAGAGGAAGCAATTTCGCAAAGTATGCCTTCGGAATGCCCTATAGATGAAAATGAATGAACGAGTAAAGTAGTTAAGGTTTGTGTTACTTCAATTACAAATTTTTGAGGTTCACTGCCATCTGCATTTTCAAGAATGCCTTCCCATCTTCCCCGTAAATCAGGAGGAATATTTAATGTTTTACGTATGGACTGAAATAATTTAGTATACCAAAAATAGCGATCAGTCAATACCCATAAAATAGTAACAGGCGCAATGATAAAACCATAGTGCAATAATATTTCACCTAAACTTTCTGTTTTTGCAATATGAAATATAATTAAGACAATTGAAAAAACTACCAGGCTTAGTGTTCCAACAGTTGCTATAATTACCTTAATATTTAGCTTGTAAGATTTCATTTTAAAAAATATTATTTGTTCGCCATCTCCAAAACGCCTGACCAGTTTTCAGGTACTCCTTTTTGAAGATAATGCTTTGCGTTAGTAAGAAAAAAATCGGCAGTCCTGTCTTCGGGGTGTACTTGTGCCACCGATGAAAAAGACTGTATAGCCGTTTCAAATGACTTGTTTAAATAATTATTTATTCCCTCATTGAAGACAGAAAGTGTTTTCTGTTTTTTAAATATATCTTCTTTGGCATTACCGCTGAAACATTCATGTATTTTAATAGATTGTTGTTTACCTTTTAGCTGCACCATACCTATATAACGTAAATCAAACTTTTCTTTTTCAGTAATTTGTTCAAGGCAGGCATCGCTTAAAATAATACTGGTTTTATAATGTTTTGTAAGGCCTTCCAGTCTTGAGGCTGTATTTACCGTATCGGAAATAGTAGTAGCATCCAACCGGTCTGCATCCCCGGTTATTCCCATAATAAGCGGGCCCGTATGCATTCCTACACCAATTTGTATAGGCGGCTGCCCATCAGATTTTCTTATGAAATTAAATTCTTCCACTTCTTTTTGCATTTCAATGGCTGCCGACAAAGCATCAGAAGCAGTTCCCGGGAAGATGGCCATAATAGCATCCCCAAGATACTGGTTGATAAAGCCATTATGCCTGCGAATAGCAGGACCCATCCGTTCATTAAAGGAGCAGACGAATTTAAAATTTTCTTCCGGTGTCATTTGTTCAGACAAGGTTGTATAACCCCGTATATCTGAAAAAAGAACGGTTACAATTTTTTCTACCTGGTCTCCCAGCTTCACGTCGGTGATCACTTTATGCCCCAGTGACCCTATAAATTCATAAGGAACAAATTTGCCGGTTACTTCATACACCAGGCGCATGGCTTCTTCTCTTTCTTTGGCTTCTCTTATATTTTTTTCGTATAACAATGCACTCTCAATAGCAGAAGACGATTGTAAAGCAAGCGTGGTTAATAATTTTAAATTAGCAGCGGTATATTGCACATCTTTATTACTTGCCAAAATAATTGCACCCATTATACGGAGATTCACCTTTAATGCAGAATAAATAACTGATTTTACTCCGGGCAAAATAATTCCTGCTTCTATTAAAAATGAAGTATCTGTTATTATCTCTGACTGGCCACTCAATAAGATGTTGCGCAGAAGATCTAACTGTTCATTTACCGCTTCTTCATTAAAAAATAATTCGACTGATGATGAAATAACCTCTAACTTTTTAGCTCTCTCATTCCATAAAATAATCACTCCATTATCCGAGTTAATGATACCCCTTGCCTCATCCAGCGTGATAGCACAGATGGCAGGAGCATCAATGGTCTGCGCCAGTTTTTCAGAAAAATTGAAGATAAGATTGATCTCCTGGTACAGGTTCAATACTTCAGACCCCAGCTTTTTTTTCTCTGCCTCTTTGTTTGATAAATGATTTAAAAGTTCAGCAATGATCGCAGCTTTTTCACCGCCTTTTACAAAGCCAATAATTTCATCATCCACTTTAACAGGAAATGAGAACTGGCTTACATCAGCGGGTTCACCAAATATATTTTGGCCTGCTTCATTTTCAATCCATACAACCGCCTGTAATTGATTAACCAGGGAAGTGATCAATGATGCAGTTTCATTTTTTTTAATGATTGCCTTTAAACTTAGTCGGGCCATTCCACAGGTAATTTTATTATAAAATCAGTTTTATAATCCGAGTACTTCTCTTGCTTTTGCCAGGATCACTTCAGGGTCAAAGGGCTTGGTCATATAAATATCTGCGCCCACCTCCTGTCCTTTCAGGCGGTCGAGTTCCTGTCCCTTGGCGGTTAATAATACAATGAAAACCTTATCCAATAACAATTCTTTTTTTACCCTGCGGCATACTTCCATGCCATTCATTTTAGGCATCATTACATCCAGGAAAACCAATTCAGGGTTTTCAGATTGGATAATTCCCAAAGCCTGCTCCCCGTTTTCAGCAGTTAAAAATTCAACGCCTTCATCTTCCAGTTCTTCAAGTGTTTGTTCGATAAGCATACGGATGTGTGCTTCATCATCAACGATCAAAAGTTTTTTTCCCATTGGTTTCTTTTTTGTAAAGTATTTTTTTTACTAATAAATATTATTTTTTATCGCGTAGTTATTGGTATATTAAAAACAATACATTCTCTAATCCTTTTTCAAACCGCAAAGTTTGAATCACTTCCTGCTTATCTGAATGCACTGAGTTAAGTATGATAATATCCGGCTGATTTGAAACGGCTTTTTCTACCAGTTCCTTGCCATTCGATTCCACTACATTATATCCTTTGGCTTCCAATACATCGGTGAGGGTTTTAACGGCGGCACCGTCTTCATCAACCACCATTACTTTTTTCTTTGACTTGCCCTGTTCAAGCAAGGCGCCTACTTCAGAAAATAACTGGGCTGTATCAATCGGCTTTGTTAAATACCGGTCCACTCCAATTCTAAATCCTCTTATTTTATCCTGCACAATAGATAAAACTATGATAGGAATATCCATTGTATGAGGATCATTTTTAAGAATGGCAGCCACATCAAATCCATTCATCTCCGGCATCATTATATCAAGAATGATTAGATCAGGCTTGTTTTTGCGAACTGATTCCAAAGCCTGTTTTCCATTGCTTGCTTCTTCTATTAAATATCCTGCATCACTTAATTCCTGGTGCAATAAAGAGCGAATTGAATCATCATCATCTACTACCAGGATGGTGGCATTTTTTGCAATCCCGTTAAAATGTGATTGTGCCATTTGATCCTTCAATTGTTTAACCAGGTTTTCCAGGTCAACCGGTTTTACAGTGATTTGCTCTTTTATAATTGGGAGGGCAAAAGAAAAAGTACTACCCTTTCCTGTTTCACTCTCCAGCCAGATACGTCCGCCATGATGCTCTACAATTTCTTTACAAATGGGCAGGCCCAATCCCGTACCTTTTGGTTTATCAGTAAGCGTATCTCCACCAACCTGTTTAAATTGTTCAAACACCGCCGCATGATCTTCAGGTGCAATGCCAATGCCTGTATCAGTAATGCCAACCACTAACTCATTTTTTTTGCGATACACATTACATGTTACTAAACCTTTATCAGTGAATTTTACAGCATTGGAAATAAGATTAATGATGACCTGTATTAATTTATCACGGTCACCTGAAATGGGAGGAAGATTGTCTTCAATATTTTTCTTAAGCTTTAATCCTTTTTGATCAAACAGTGTTGTGGTAGCAGCAATAGCTCTTTCGGATACTTCCATCATTGATACATCTTCAACATTCCATTCCATTTTACCTGCCTCAATTTTAGCCAGGTCCAATACATCATTTATAAGATGAGTTAAACGTTCTCCCTCTGATATAACCACCTTAAGGTTTTCAGTAATCTGGTTTACTACTTTATCTGTTTTTGGATCAGTTCTGTTTACCGCAGGGAATATTTTTTCATCCAGTCTTTTCCTTATGATTTTGGCAAAGCCAAGCACAGAAGTAAGTGGTGTTCTTAACTCATGGCTTACAGTAGAAAGAAAAGCACTCTTGGCTTCGTTTGCTTTTTCTGCAGCTTTACTGGCAGCTTCTGCCTCCATCTTTGCAAGTTTCACATCTTTAAATAAAGTTGCATTGTTTAAAGCCACTCCTACAGAAGCGGCAATAGTTGATAAAAGGCGCAAATCGTTTTCATTGAACCGGTTTTCGTGTTCAGTACTTTGTACACTCAATACTCCTACATTTTCATCGCCTACTGGTATGGGTACTCCAAGATAAGATGCCGCTGCCTTACCCATCTGTTCTACTCCTAATTTTTCTCTTAACTCCTGAACATCTTTATTTATTAACAGTGGTTCGCCTTTAATAATTATTTGAGAAGTGAGGCCTTCTCCAAACTTGATAGGTTCATTATCATCGCCAAACTGATAGGGGAAAAATATTGTGTTTGTATTTGTATTTAATAATGCCAAATAAACAATATTGGCATTGAACAATTGTTTCATCTGGTCACCAACAAATTGAATCAGTTCCTCTGCATTTAATTGGGATGCCAATGCTTTACTGATGCTATTAACCGTACTTAATTCGGTTGCTCTTTGCTTGGCCTCTGCAAGCAGGTGAGTTGTTTCATCAAACAATCTTGCATTCTCCAAAGCCACACTCATACTGTTTGTAATAGTAGTAAGTAACCTCAGATCTGAATCAGTGAATGCATTCTCTTTGTCAACATTTTGCAGGCTGACAGAACCTTTCACTGTATCGCCTGCAAGCATTGGTACAAACACAGCAGATTTTGGAGGCTGCCCCGCAGTGACACCGGTTCCCCCATGTTTTTTAGAAATTTCTACATAATTTCCCTTTATATCCAATGGCTTTTTTGTAAGAATAAGTTGTTTGCTGTTCCAGTTTAAAGGGCGTGGCTCTACAATTTGGCGTACACCTTTTTCCTTTGAATATTGCCAGTGTTCAAACCCTGTATCATGATCAAATGTGCGGATAACCAATGTTTGCGTATCAGGAAATAATTCACATAACCGATCACCTACAAGGTTATAAATACCCTGCATATCCAGTTCTTTAGCCAGCCCTTCCTGCACACTATTAATTACTGCCAATTCCGCGGTGCGTTGTTCTGTTTCTTTTAATAAGCGATTGGTCTCATCAAATAATCTTGCATTCTCCAGCGCTACGCTCATGCTGTTAGCAAGTGTTTGTAAAAGAGAAACATCAGATTCGCTGTAAGCAAATTCTCTTTCATAATTTTCCAGGCGTATAGCGCCATTTACCTCACCTCCTGAAATGAGGGGAACACCCAGCCAGGATTTAGTTGTATCTTCTGTTTCAGAAGAAGCAAACACGGCCCCGAGTTCCTTAAATCTTTCCGGGGCATTTTCATTAATGAGTAGTGGTTGCCCTGTTTGAATGATATGCGATGTAAGTCCTTTGCCAAGTTCAAATCCTAATTGTTCAATCCGATTACCCTTAAACAGGTAATATGGATGCATAATGAAATTTGTTTTGCGGTTATAGTATGCAATGGAAATTCCCTGCGTATCAAACACATCCCTTATTTTATCGCCTACCAGGTCATAAATAGATTGTATATCCAGTTTAGAAGCCAGCCCCTGTTGTACACTCGTGATGATGGCTAATTCGGCGGTGCGTTGTTCAGTTTCTTTTAATAAACGGGTAGTCTCATCAAATAATCTTGCATTCTCCAGGGCAACACTCATGCTGTTGGAAAGGGTTTCTAAAAGACGGACATCAGATTCAGTAAATGCATTTTCAGTAATATTTTGAAGACTGACATATCCCCTGATATCTCCACCGGCCATCAAAGGCACAAACAAAAGTGATTTGGTCATTTTTGTATCCCCAATAACCGAAGGTCCAAATTCATCAATGGTTTCCTTTTCCGTCCTGATATAAATAGTATGTTTTTCATTAATCAATCTTTGCCGCACATTACTTATCGGTCTTGAATCAGCTTTTAATTTATTGCCATCCTCAAAAAGATAATTAAAATGCTCTGTATTGTTAACCATATCAAAGCTGCCTATAATAACCGATTGTGCATCAAATAATTTTTGCACTCTATCCCCCACAAGATCATAAATGCCCTGCATATCCAGTTCATGAGCAAGACCTTCCTGCACACTATTGATAACCGCAAGCTCTGCGGTACGTTGTTCTGTTTCTTTTAATAAGCGATTGGTTTCATCAAACAACCTTGCGCTTTCCAATGCTACACTCATACTGTTGGCAAGGGTTGTAATAAGATTTACATCAGAATTGCTGAATGCATTTTCATGATCAAGGTTTTGCAAGCTGATAACACCTTTTACTTCGCCGCCGGCAATCATAGGAACATATACCTGTGATTTTGGCATTTCTCCTATGAGTATTTCATTGCCAAAATCATGCATTGCTTTTTCTACATTTTCATTGTGCAACAATAATTCTCCTGTTTTTATTACATGCTTTCTGAAACCTTTGGGCTCTCTTGCTTCTATCAAAGTTCTGTCGCCTTTTTCATAAGCGTACTGATCTTCAATCAAATTTTTAACCGGATCATAAGTAACAATATCAATTACCTGCGCTTCAAATATTTCACGAATTTTTTCTCCAACCAATTCGTATATGGATTTAATATCCAATTTTGCAACAAGGCTTTCCTGCACACTATTTATAACTGCCAGTTCAGCATTGCGTTGTTCTGTTTCTTTTAATAAACGGTTGGTTTCATCAAACAATCTTGCATTCTCTAATGCAACACTCATGCTGTTTGCCAATGTTTCTAACAAACGAATATCCGAGTCACTGAAAGCATTTTCAATTTGCGTGTTTTGCAAACTAATATAGCTATTGATCTTATCACCAATTATCAATGGAACAAATAACATTGATTTAGGTGTTCCGGTACCTTCTACTATTTTCAATCCAAAACGTTCCAAAGCCTCACCAACATTTGTATTGATAACAATTTTTTGCTTTGTAATTACCAGCTGCTGTCTTAGTTTATCATATGGACGGGGCGGAGGATAAAATCTTTGTCCATCTTCAAATGCATATCTAAAATTCTCCTTAGCAGTTTCATGATCAAAGGTGGCGATAATAACACCCTGGGCATTGAACAGTTGTTGTATGCGGTTGCCCACGAGATCATAAATTGCCTGCATGTCCAACTCCTTTGCCAATCCTTCCTGCACACTGTTTATTACGCCAAGCTCTGCTTTTTGTTGTTCTGTTTCTTTAAGTAGTCTTGTAGTTTCATCAAAAAGGCGTGCATTTTCCAAAGCAACTCCCATCGTGTTGGCAAGCGTTTCTAACAGCCGCACATCTGATTCACTGAATGCATTTTCCTTATCAACATTTTGCAGGCTGGCGTACCCTGTTACTTTTTCCCCAATTACCAATGGAACATACAATGCAGATTTTGGATGTTCAGTCCCGGGTATTTTTTTCATACCAAATGCTGCAGCTACAACTTCGAAATTTGTATTGATAAGAACTTTTTCTTTTGTTTCAATAAGGTGTTTTCTTAAAGTATTTAAAGGTCTTGGTGCAGGATAATAACGTTCCCCTTTTTCAATCAGGTAATGGATATGTTCGGTTTCATCTGTATGATCGAAAGTAGCAATCCCCACTGCCTGGGCATCGAAAAGATCACGTATGCGATTGCCTACAAGATCATAAATGGATTGCATATCCAACGCTTTCGCAAGCCCTCCCTGTACGCTGTTAATTACAGCCAGCTCGCCTTTTTGCTGTTCAGTTTCCTTCAGCAGCCTGTTTGTTTCATCAAATAATTTTGCATTTTGTAATGCAACACTCATGCTGTTAGCCAGTGTGCTTAAGAGGCGAACATCAGAAAAAGAAAATGCATTTTCTTCATCAATGTTTTGCAGGCTTACATAGCCGGTTACTTTATCACCCACCTTCATGGGCATAAATAAAAGTGATTTTGGAGCCTCTGTTCCCGGCACTACTTTCATTCCGAATTCAGCTGCCGCCTTGGGAAAATTTTCATTGATAAGAATATTCTGACCCGTTTGAATAAGGTGCTGCCTTACTTTATCATAGGGCCTTGGCTCCAACTGGCTTATTTCTCCTTTTTCTATATAGTAGTTAAAAAGTTCAAGCTTTCTTTCATGATCAAATGTTGCTATAATAACTGCCTGTGCATTAAATAAATCCCGTATGCGGTTACCCACCAGGCTGTAAATGCCCTGCAAATCCATTTCCCTTACCAATCCTTCCTGAACACTGTTAATCACAGCCAGCTCGGCTTTACCCTGTTCGGTTTCTTTTAGTAACCGATTTGTTTCATCAAAGAGTTTTGCATTTTCCAAAGCAACGCTCATACTGTTTGCTAATGTTTCCAGCAAGCGGACATCAGATTCGCTGAAAGCATTTTCTTTATTAACATCCTGCAAACTAACTGACCCAAACACAACATCACCGATAATCATGGGCACCCAAACAGCGGATTTAGGTGTTTTACCTACAACAAAACCAACTCCTTCTCCCCCATACTTTGAAACTGCCTCAATATAATTTTCATTAATATGAATGGGTTTCCGGGTCTGAACAAGATATTGATTAGCCCACATTAGTGGACGTGGTTCTACATATTGCCGTTCACCATTTTCAATTGAATAGTGCCATATCTCAGATCCGGTTGTATGATCAAAAGTTCTGATCACAAGGCTTGGGGCATTAAATATTTTGATTATGCGATCTCCTACAAGATCATAAATCCCCTGCATATCCATTTTTTTTGATAATGCTTCCTGCACACTATTTATAACAGCAAGCTCTTCTGATCTTTGATTAAGTGCAGCTTTTAAATCCTCAATACTTACTTCAGAATCATAAATTTCATTACTCATAAGAACAGTATTTACTCAAAATAAAAAGTAACTATCAGCATTGGTAATTGCAGATGGGAAAAGGATTAAAAAGTAATTTACTATTTTTTTTATAACATTCACATCCGTTATAAAATTTGTTGTACAGACATAAACCCTTACTAAGCCAACCCATAAGCCAAATAAAATTTAATTTTGCCTGTTATCGAAAACATATAGATGATGGAATATGTAGACTATTATAAAGTTTTAGGCGTTAATAAAAATGCAACTACAGACGAAATAAAAAGCGCCTATCGTAAACTGGCACGCAAACATCATCCTGATCTGAACCCAAATGATAAAGAAGCTCATAAAAAATTTCAGCAGATTAATGAAGCCAATGAAGTATTGAGTGATCCGGAAAAAAGAAAAAAGTATGACCAATACGGAAAGGATTGGAAACATGCTGATGAATTTGAAAAACAAAAACAATCAAGAGGGCAATATGCAAACCAGGGCGGACAAACCTTTTCAGGCGGATTTGGTGAAGACGATTTCTCAGATTTTTTTTCATCAATGTTTGGCGGCGGTGGAGAGAGCCGGGGCAGGAGCAGGCAAACAAAATTCAGAGGGCAGGATTATAATGCAGAACTGCAGCTTAACCTTACAGATGCTTATAAAACACACCAGCAAACTATTACCATAAATGATAAAAATGTTCGTATCACTATCCCGGCAGGAATTGAGAATGGCCAGCAGATAAGACTTAAAGGATATGGTGCACCGGGAGTAAATGGCGGGCCTAATGGTGACCTCTACATAACCTTCAACATTACAAATAATACCCAGTTTAAACGAATGGGGAATGATCTTTATACAACAGTTGAGATAGATCTGTACACTGCTGTTTTAGGTGGAGAGGTAACAGTGGATACCCTAAGCGGCAAAGTAAAACTTAAAGTAAAACCCGAAACACAAAACGGAACAAAAATAAGATTGAAAGGAAAGGGATTTCCTGTTTATAAAAAAGAAGGAGAATTCGGTGACCTCTTCATTACTTTTTCAGTAAAAATCCCAACCCATTTAACTGAAAAGCAAAAAGAATTATTTAAGGAATTAGCGAAAACTGCATCTTAAAATTATTTTCTATGCCTGAACATTTAATATCAACCGATGAATTTTGCACTCACTATAAAGTGGAGTATTCATTCATAAGCTCTTTACAGGAACATGGTTTAATAGAAGTTACTACTATTGACCAACATTCCTTTATTGACCATGACCATTTAAAAAATGTGGAAAGACTTGTGCGCTTACATTATGATCTTGATATAAACCTGGAAGGCATTGAAGCCATTACTTATTTATTGAACAGGGTTAAAAATATGCAGGATGAAATAATGGAGTTAAAAAATAAGCTAAGTATTTATGAAGATAAACCGGATTAATTCTCAGCAATCTTTTTAAATGGCCAATCACTTTGAAGCTTCGCTTTTATAAAATAAACTATCATTCCAACAAAACTTATAATCAATCCTCCTGCAATCATCTTACTTCCTGTAGAGAAAAATATAAACAGCCACATTGCAATGGCGATATAAACAGGTATGGGGAACCAGGGCATTTTATAAGGAAACAGATCTTTATTCTTTTTCGTTCTTAATATTAATAACCCTATCCCCTGCCCGATGAACTGTACCAATATCCTCATGGCAAGAATTGCCGTAATAACATCTGAAAGTTTGAATAGCAGGCTGAAAATAAATGCCACCCCGCCAAGAAAAAGCAAAGAGATGTGAGGGAAATTTTTAGTTGGATGAAGCTTGCCAAACACGCTGAAGAAAGAGCCATCAATTGCCGCTGCATATGGAACCCTGCTATAGCCAAGCGTTGCAGAGAATACGGAGGCGAACGCTACCCATAAAATTAAACACGTTGCAACCTTTGCAGCATTACTTCCCATTAAATTCTGAATAAAAACACTTACCACAAATTCGCTGTCTTTAGCTACCTGCCAGGGTACTACGCTAACCACACTTATGTTCATCATTAAATACAAAACTGAAATGCCTGCAATGGAAATAAACATACTGCGTGGAATATTTTTGGAAGGGTTTTTTATTTCTCCACCAAGATGGCAAATATTATAATATCCCAAATAACTGTAAACCGTTTTCACACTTGCAAAACCTATAGCAGTTACAAAAGCATAATCAATGTTAAGCCCGTCATTTATGTGTGCAACAGGTTGTAAAAAATTTCCATGGGCAATTCCACCACCGATAATCCAGAACATGGTAATGATAACACCGCTCCAAAGCAATACACTAATTTTTCCAATGGCTTCTATCTTACGGTATAACAATAACACAATAAGTATCACTACACACCCACTTACCATTTTTGAGGTGAATGAATTAAGAGGAACCAGGTAAGAAAAATATTTTGCGAAGCCGATGGCTGCAGAAGCGATAACCAGCGGCGCCTGTATCATGGTTTGCCATACAAATAAAAAGCTCATTAATTTACCTGCACTGTTTTTACCATATGCCTCTTTTAAAAAATTATAACTGCCACCGGCTCTTGGAAATGCAGCGCCCAGTTCGCTCCATATCATTGCATCAACAATGGATAATGCAGCGCCTGCCAGCCACGCATATAAAAAATAAGGCCCGTTCATCATACCGATTACCATGGGTAATGTGATAAAGGGACCAATGCCAACCATATCAATCATGTTGATTGCTGTGGCGTGTCCTAATCCAAGTGACCTTTTTAACGTTGCAGACATTATCTAAACAAAGATGGGAGAATTAATATTCAAATAAATAAAAAAGGCACAAGCAATTTGCTTATGCCTTTCATATATTTTATTCCTTTATTTTTTGTAATAAGTAATTTCTCTTTTTACAACTTTTACCGGCTTGCCTTTTTCATCCATCTCAGTGCGCTGTGTCCAGTTGCCCTGCTCATCATAGGAATCGTATTTATATTTGGTAACTTTTGTGGTGGTAGAATCTTTACCCGTTTTAGCATCCTTCATTATACTGGTACGTGTAAACTCAACCTGGTTGCCTTTTTCATCTACTTTGGCAGATGATTTAGAAACTTCTTTTCCGCTGCTGTCTTTACTAACCTGCCCTTTAAAGATTTGTTTATCATAGTCAGTTACAAACGAACTCTTTAATGTACTATCGGGCTTATATTGCTTCATTGAAGTAAGCTGGTTGTAATCGTTTTGAGTGATTTCTTTATAAAACGAAGTTAGTTTACCGGCCGAATCATATTCCTCTGCGACAGTATATTTTCCACTGCTATCTATCTGAACGGAAATCCTGTTAGTTACCTTTCCTTTTTCAGATGTAACAATTTCTTTAAATAATCCATTTGGGTATTTTGCAAATGTTTCTTCACGTGTTACGTTCCCTTTACTGTCTTTGGAAGTTATTTTTGTAATATTACCTGCACTGTCATATTCAATTACATCAATGCAGCATGAATCCATCTCCCCTATTTTGCCGGTGCTGTCTGCTTTATACGGAGTCTCTACAATTTTTTGCACCTCTCCTTTAAGATTGTCTGCCACCCAATCTGTGTTTGTTTTAGCAGTTTCTTTTTTTTCGTTGCAGGAGAAAATAATTAATGCCGCAACCATCAGAATTGAAATCTTTTTCATTTGAGTTTAATTTTGATATGAAAAAATAATGCAGTTTCCGGGCGGGATGGTACTCAAAGTAAACTATTATTTTAAAAGAAGGCTTGTTGAGCAAAAAAATTATCCGGGCAAGCTATTTTTATTTACAGACAGCGCTCTTATCATTTCACCGTAATGCTGGTGGTTTGATAAAGCTGTAATAGTTTGTGCAATTCTTTTTGTTTTAGTAGCATCTGTTTTTGCACTACCTATCCAGTTACTGAAATATTTACGATGGCCGGGTGTTAATGCATTAAAAAAAGAAAGGCTTTCCGGTTCATCAGCAAGGCACTCCATTAATTCAGCATTAAGCTTTACAGGAGCATTATCAGCTTCCATGATAACTTTAAGAGATGCCCCTTTGCGCTTGCCAATTTTTTTCCTGAGGGATGCATTAAGTGCAAGGATAAAATTTCCTTCACCCATAGGAATCAGCGCCAGGCCTTCAAAAGAATAGTTATCTAATTTCCCTTTTATCCTGAAAGATTTTTTATTATTTGGTTTTAATTTTTCTGCAATTGCAGCAGGTATTTCAATATACGTCCACCCGGTTTTCTCTCCCTGACTACCAAATTTTTTTATGACTGTTGTAAATTGAAGCATGAATTATGCCTGCTAATATAACATTCAAATTTTTTGTTTATCAACATCCAGCAATTTTTTTCTTTTTGGCAACCCGAGGATAAGATAAAATATTAAGCCAATAACCGGCGCAATAAATATAATAGCTGCCCATAATATTTTTACAGGCAGGGGAATATCTTTTCTTTTAAATAATGTAATGGCTACAATTATAATTGTAACCAGCCATATGGCAACCAGTATAAGATATCCTTTAAGTAGTACCGAAAAAAAATCTAGCAGCATAGTGCAAATTAAATAAAGAAAATGCAGCTATTTTTATGCCATGAATCAAACAAAGCTTTCTGTAAATATTAATAAGATAGCAACGCTGCGCAATTCAAGAGGTGGCAATAATCCTGATCTTATTAAAACAGCAAAAGACATTGAGCAATTTGGTGCAGATGGAATTACTGTACACCCACGCCCCGATGAAAGACACATCCGGTATGAAGATGTGTATAACCTTAAAGAAATAATTACCACAGAATTTAATATTGAAGGCAATCCCAAAGAGCAAAAATTTGTTGAACTTGTATTAGCCAATAAACCAACACAGGTAACGCTTGTACCCGATGCCGAAGGGCAATTAACTTCTGATCATGGATGGGATACCATTGCAAATAAAAATTATTTGATCGATATTATTTCTCTTTTTAAAAATGCAGGAATAAGAGTTTCAATATTTGTTGATGCGGATATTAAAATGATTGAAGGAGCAAAAGAAACAGGAACTGACAGGATTGAATTGTATACTGAGTCTTATGCAAGCCAGTCAATGGTCAATGGTCAATGGTCAATAGATAAAAGTAAACATGCGATTGAAAATTATATTACAGCGGCAAAAAAAGCAAATGAACTCGACTTAGGAATAAATGCCGGTCATGATCTTGATCTGCAAAATTTAAAATACTTTTCGCAAAACATTCCAGGCCTTCTTGAAGTTTCTATCGGCCATGCATTGATATGTGATGCCATTTACCTTGGATTAGAAAATGCTGTGCAACTCTACAAAAGGCAGTTGATGAAAAATGAGTTGTGACTTATAGGTTCTAAGAAAAAATTTATTTCAACAAAGCATTAAGTCTGCTTTCTAAAACGGCGCCGCGAAGATTTTTTGCGATAATTTTCCCTTCAGGATCCAGTAATAAATTTTGCGGAATGCTCGTTACTTTAAATATTGCGGCCACCTGGTTGCTCCATCCTTTCAGGTCGCTTACATGACTCCAGTTGAGCCCATCCATTTTAATTGCATCTATCCATGCCTTTTTATTTTGATCGAGGGATACACCCAAAATAGTGAAGTTCTTATTTTTAAATTTATCAAAGGCTGCAACAACATTCGGATTTTCCTGGCGGCAGGGACGGCACCAACTGGCCCAGAAATCAAGCAATACATACTTACCGCGAAAGGCTGAAATATTAATTGGTAAACCTGCAGTATCAGCTTGCGTGAATTCAGAAACAAAAGAACCGATGGGGTTTATTTTTGATTCCGCGATAAGCTGGTTTACATAATTGCCTAAGGAACTAAATTGAATTTGTGCGGGGATAAGTTTGTACAACTCTTCTGCCTTAACTCCATTTTGAGTTGCCTGGTATAAGCGAATAATTGCTAAAGGCGAAACGTAAGAAGAAGGATACCTCCTTACAAAATCTTCACTGATAGTTGCAATTTTATTAAGTGCTGCAGAGTCATACATAGCATCGGGCAAAAGGAATTGCTCATAAGGTTTTATTGCATCCGTATATATTTTAAATTGATCATTAGAAGGAGAACCGCTGATGACCAGTTTATCCAATGCATCTTTATTACCTGTAATTTTTATATTGCTGTTATCCAAAAATAAAGGCACCAAAGGCTGTGCATTATTAAATATCAATCCTTTAAAACCCGGCTGATCCACCTTTCCTTTAATGATAAATTTTCCCTTGCTTATTACAGCCTGTTGCTCGGGCGCATTTGTTTGCTCATTTAAAAACGATACAGGTGTTCCATCCGTAAACCCTGTAACAGTACCTGTAATAATATATCCATCAAACGCCGGAGCCTGAACTTTAGGCTTTGCTTTCGTTATTTTTTTAACCTGTGAAAATCCGAGGACAGGCAATACAAAAAGAAAAATAAAAATTGATCTCATAGCATTCTATTTTGGGACAAATTTAAATGGTTTTAAACAGATGAAAGGTTAATGAAAACTTATTAACGCAGAATGTTGTCCAGGAATTGTTGTGTTGTTTTTTCAATATCCGTTGAATTCTGTAACGCCTTAATGTAAGCGCTGCCTATAATAGCTCCGTTACTATATTTACAAGCTGCCTGAAATGTATGTTTATCTTTAATACCAAAACCAACCAGAACAGGATTTTTTAAATTCATTTTGTGTAGCCTTGCAAAATAATCTTCCTGCTCATCTATCGCTTTATTATTTCCTGTTGTTGAAGATGAAGAAACTGCATAAATAAATCCTGTACTTAATTCATCGATCTTTCTAATTCTTTCTTCAGAAGTTTCCGGTGTGATAAGGAAGATAAAATCAAGGCCATATTTTTTTATAACGCTTCCATATTCTGTTTCATATTCATACAATGGGAGATCAGGAAGTATTAAACCATCTATCCCCACTGCAGCCGCCTGTTCACAGAATCTTTCAAATCCATACTGTAATACAGGATTCATATATCCCATAAGAATTACAGGAACATTGATTTTTTTTCTGAAATCTTTTAATTGCTCGAAAAGCTTTTGAATGGTCATCCCATTTTGTAAAGCAATCATACTGCTTTGCTGAATTACAGGACCATCAGCTAATGGATCACTGTATGGCATACCTATCTCTACCATATCAGCACCATATTTTTGTAAAGAGCTGAGAACTTTTAAAGTATTATCTAGCTGCGGAAAGCCTGCTGTACAGTAGATATTAAGAATATCTTTCTTTTTTTCAGAAAATAATTTTTCGATGCGGTTCATATATACTTCATATAAGTAGCCAGGTCTTTATCACCCCTGCCACTAAGATTTACAACTATAATATCTTCTTTTTTAAATTCTATTTTCCTTAAAGCAAACAATGCATGAGCAGTTTCCAGTGCAGGAATAATGCCTTCAAGCTTTGCTAATTCCATTGCTGCTTCAACCGCTTCATCATCTGTAGCACTTAGAAAAATTCCACGGCCGCTTTTAAATAAATGCGCATGTAATGGGCCTATTCCCGGGTAATCCAATCCGGCGGAAATACTGTGAGGCTCTACTACCTGCCCATCCGGGGTTTGCATAACAAGGCTTTTGCTCCCATGCAAAATCCCGGGGGTACCTAATTGTGTTGTGGCTGCTGAAAAGCCAGAATCAATGCCTTGTCCTGCTGCTTCAACAGCAACTAATTTTACAGAAGGCTCATCTAAAAAATGATAGAAAGCGCCTGCTGCATTACTGCCTCCACCTACACATGCAAAAACATAATCAGGCAACTCATTTCCTGTTTTCTCTTTCAGTTGACTGCGCATTTCTTTGCTTATCACACTCTGGAAACGGGCAACCATATCTGGATAAGGATGCGGCCCTACAACACTGCCAATAATATAATGTGTGTCTTCAGGATGGTTTATCCAATCCCTGATAGCCTCATTGGTGGCATCTTTCAGCGTTTTGCTTCCACTCATTGCAGGTATTACAGTTGCCCCAAGCATTTTCATTCTTGCTACATTAGGCGCCTGCCGTTCCATATCTTTTTCTCCCATGTACACAATGCACTCCAACCCCTTCAATGCACAAACGGTTGCTGTTGCAACTCCATGTTGCCCTGCGCCTGTTTCTGCGATAATTCTTTTCTTACCTAATTTTTCAGCTAATAAAATTTGACCAATTGTATTGTTGATCTTATGTGCACCGGTATGGCAAAGGTCTTCACGCTTTAAATAAATTTGTGCGCCATATTTTTCACTCAATCGTTCTGCTAAAAATAAAGGTGTGGGTCTGCCAACATAATCTTTCAGCAGTTGATCAAATTCTTTTTTAAAATCTGCATCACCCATTATGGATAAATATTTTTCCTGCAGTTCCTTTACATTAGGATATAGCATTTCAGGAATGAAGGCTCCGCCAAACTCGCCATAGTAGCCTTGTTCGTTTACTTGAAAATTCATAATTATCTTTTTATACCTTCTTTAATTTCTGTACAAACATTTTAACCTGCTCCATATCTTTTATTCCCGGCTCACTCTCAACCATACTGTTAATATCAACCGCATACAAAAATGGATGCCGAAAAGATTTTACTTTTTCCACATCGGCTAAACCAATACCACCGCTTAAAAAAAAGGGTTTATTAATTATATTGTTGTTCAAAATTTTCCAGTCGAATTTTTCACCTGTTCCCCCATAAGCACCTTTCCTGTTGGTGTCGAACAAATAATAATCGCATACTTCTTCATAGGGCTTTACCATCCAGTCAATATTTTGTTCGTTATATTTAGTTATCCTGAATGCTTTTATAACACTTACCGTACTGCTGATGTGCTTACAAAAAACAGGGGTTTCATCTCCATGTAACTGCACAAGGTCCAAACCATATAATTCAACCTGTGCATTTATAAATTCTTCTGAAGCATTTACAAACACACCAACTTTTTTCAAACTGAGGGACAAATTTTGAACATCTGTTGTAAGCAGTTTGTCCAGCATATATCTTGCAGACTGCCGGAAGAAGATAAGCCCGGCATAATCAACACCAAGCTCATCGAGCTGTTTTAATTGCTCTACCTGTGTTATTCCGCAAACTTTTATTTTCATAGCTATTTATTTAATTCTTCTACAAAAAATTTAAATGCTTCTCCCGGTTTTTTTTCTTTCATAAACTTCTCTCCCATTAAAAAACCTTTAAAACCATATTGCTGCAAAAGCCTAATGGTTGAGACATCATCAATTCCGCTTTCGGATATTTTTATTTTATCCACAGGAATTTTTTTGCCCAATTCTATTGAACGGTTTATATCTACGGTAAATGTTTTAAGATCACGGTTATTTATGCCAACTACATCCACTTCATCACAAATATGTTCCAGCTCCTCTTCATTATGAATTTCCAGCAAAACATTTAAGCCAATGTTTTTTGCAGAAGCTGCAAGAGTTTTTACCTCGTGTTTTTTTAAGCAAGCCGCTATTAATAAGATTACTTCTGCACCAAATGCTTTTGATTCTACCAACTGGTACTCATCAATTATAAAATCTTTCCTAAGCAGTGGCACTTCATTTATTGTAGCCGCTACCAGGTCACTTAATGACCCTCCAAAAAATGCTTCATCAGTAAGAACAGAGAGCCCGCTGGCTCCATACTTTGTGTATGCTGTTGTTACTTCTGTAACTGTGGATGTGTTATTGATAATGCCTTTTGACGGAGATCGTCTTTTAAACTCTGCAATAATGCCCGTCTTATCTTCTCTTAATAAATATTTTTTAAAATCAAGTACTTTATTTTTAAAGAAAGTCCCATGCTCTAATTCAGCAATGCTTTTATCCTCTTTTCTCTCTTTAACTTCAATCTTCTTTTTTGCTATTATCGTTTCAAGAATATTCATTACTACTTTACCAGTTTATTTAATGTTTGTAATGCTGCCCCGCTTTCCAAACTCTCTACTGCAATTGAATAGCATTCTTCATAACTTTTATATTTGCCCATACATTGCAAGCCCATAGCAGCATTAGCCAGCACCACTGCGTTTTGCGCCCATGTGCCATCACCCTTTAATATCTTTAAAAATATTTTAGCTGCTTCTTCAACTGAATTACCTCCATGAATGTCGTCAGGACTTACTTGCCTTTTTCCCAGGTCTTCAGGCGTATAAATCTTTTCCCCTTTATTGGTAATCACCTTTGTATCACTGGTTAAAGAAATTTCATCATAGCCATCAAGGCTGTGAATGATTGTAAAAGCCTTATTGGTTTGCTGTAATAAATAATTATAAATTCTTGCCATCTCTAAATTAAAAACTCCCACTAACTGGTAATCAGGAATCGCAGGATTAACCATTGGCCCTAGCATGTTAAAAAAAGTTCTAATACCTAAATTCTTTCTTATAGGTGCAACAATTTTTAAAGCAGGATGAAATAAGGGGGCATGTAAAAAACAAATATTTGAATCTTCGAGTTGCTTTTTTAAAACATCTTTATCATTGGTAAACTTATATCCCAGCTGTTCCATTACATTACTGGAGCCGCTTATAGAAGAAGCGCCATAATTGCCATGCTTGGCAACTTTGTTTCCTGTACCTGCAACAATAAAAGAACTGAGGGTAGAAATATTGAAAGTATTCTTTCCATCACCACCTGTGCCTACAATATCCAGCACCTGGTGACCGCTAAAATTTATCGGCACACATAATTCCATTAATGCATCTCTAAAACCCTGCAATTCATCGACGGTAATGCTTCTCATAAGAAACACAGTAGTGAAAGATGCTATCTCGCTTTCGTTGTACATGCCTTGGGAAATATTTATTAATACTTCTCTTGCAGAAGGCCTGTCCAGTGTTTTATGTTCGAATAAAAATTGAAGAATCTTTTTCATCATTAATTTTTTAACCAGTTCCTCATAATTTTTTCTCCATCGGGTGTTAATACACTTTCGGGATGAAACTGCACTCCCTGCACATCAAATGTTTTGTGTTGTAATCCCATGATATAATTATTTTCATCTCTTGCAGTAACTTCCAATTCTTTGGGGAAATTTTCATCACTTACTATCCATGAATGATAACGGCCGATTGTAATCTTATCTGGCAAGCCTTTAAATAGTTGGCTATTGTTAGTTGACAGTTGGCAGTCTGTGGCAACTCCGTGATAAACTGTTGCAAGATTTATTAATGTTCCACCGAAAGCTTCGCCAATTGCCTGGTGCCCTAAACATACGCCCAATATGGATTTGGTGGAAGCATACTCTTTAATTAATGGCAATAACAATCCGGCTTCAATTGGTATACCCGGCCCGGGAGATAAAATTATTTTATCGTATTCTTTTACCTTTTCAATGGCTATCTGGTCATTCCGATATACATCCACTTTTTGATGCAATATTTTTTCCACCAGGTGCACCAGGTTGTAGGTAAACGAATCGTAATTATCAAAAATTAATATTTTCATCTCTAAATATTTTCTGCCAGTTCAATTGCTTTTTTTAATGCATTTAATTTATTATTTACTTCCTGTAATTCACTTTCCGGTTGTGATACAGCAACTATACCTGCGCCTGCCTGGTAAGTCAAAGTATTGTTCTCACTTAAAAAGGTTCTTATCATTATTGCATGATTGCAACTGCCGTTAAACCCGATAAAACCAATACAACCTCCGTAATAACTTCTTGATTCGGATTCATAGTCATTTATCAATTGCATAGCCCTGTACTTTGGTGCACCGCTTAATGTACCTGCCGGAAATGTTACGCCTAACAGGTCAAATGGGTTGGTATCTTTTTTAACAACACCCTGCACTTCGCTAACCAAATGAATAACATGAGAGTAATATTGTACCCGGGAAAACTCAGTAACCTTTACGTCATCACACATCCTGCTCAGGTCATTTCTTGCCAGGTCTACCAGCATAACATGCTCGGCATTTTCTTTTTTATCAGTTAACAAACTTGCGGCTAATTGCTTATCAACTTCATCATCGCCTGTTCTTTTAAAAGTTCCTGCAATGGGATGAACAGTGGCTTTATTATTTTCAATTATCAATTGACTTTCGGGGCTACTTCCAATCAATTTATAATCACCATAATCAAAATAAAAAAGATATGGGCTTGGATTAATGCTTCGCAAGGCACGGTAAACATTGAATTCATCGCCGGTAAATGATTGTTTAAACCTCCTGCTTAAAACTATTTGAAAAACATCCCCGCGATGGCAACTGGCAATTCCTTTTTTTACCATTTCAATATATTCTTCATTCGTAATTGATGAAGTTTCCTTCTCTTTTATTTTGAAAGGATATACAGGTACATCTTTACTTTTTATTAGGCTTTCAACAATATCAATTTCGCTAACAATATTATCTATATGATTTTCGCAAATGAACAATTCATCTTTAAAATGATTTATAGCAATAACGTATTGATACAAACGGTAACGCATTAAAGGAATTTCAGATTTAGAATTTGTTCCGTCCAATGAGGAATGAGATTTAAAACTAATAGTTTCAAAAAATTGTATGGCATCAAATGTTGTATAGCCAAATAAGCCCTGGGCAATATTCACAGGCTTTTTAGCAACTTCATTAACATGGAAGCGTTGCATAAAATCCCACAGATGAGTTGTGATATTATTTGCCTTATCAATTTTTATTTTTTCAGGATTCCTGCCGGGCAATTTAAATTCAATCTCATCTGGATTGGTAATTTCAATACCCGCTATTGCATTTATCCCAATAAATGAATAACTATTTTCTCCTGCATGAAAATCCGTGCTTTCCAATAAAATGGTATCCCTGAACCTGTCTCTTAACCTTAGATATATACCAACCGGTGTATACACATCAGCTAAAAGCTTTTTGAAAGAGGTATTTATTTCTATCTTCTTCATTTACTAAAATTAAAAAACCCGGCACTTTTGTGTCGGGCTGAATTATTTGGAACAAATAAATATAACAAAGCGGACACAATCAAAAAATTGATTGCCACCACCAGCTGTTATTATTTGTGAAAAGTATCATTTGTAATGCAAATATGCAGGAGAATTTTTATTTATGCAAATAGTTTTTTAAACAAAGAGTAATTTATCCGGTTTTAAGAACCATGTGCAACTTTTGGCATAGTATTTTACTCTATGCAGTGTATGAGTGTAAAAAGCATCTTAACAGCAGTAGCCATAAGCATGTCAATGTTTGCGAAAGCTCAAAAAGTTGAGAACATTTTTGTTAACCTGTATACTGATAGTTTAAAAAAAGGTACCTATAATTATATAAATGTAGACGGGCTGCTATCAAATGGAAAATACGTGCCTCTCGACAGCAATCATATTATTTTCCGGGCCACTGAGGGCAAATTTAATGGCAACAGCTTATGGCTTGATAAAGATTTTGACAAAGAAAGTGTATTAATTAAAGTGGAGCTGAAAGATAATCCGAAAATGACAAAAGAGTTTAGGATGTACATTAAGAAGAAACCCGATGATGAAAAATTACCTACAACAGAAGAGATATTAAAAACCAAATCAAAAAAGAAGAAAAATAAAAAATAATTATATCCCACAAGAACAAGATGCCCGGTTTATCATAAAAGATTTGCCGGGCATCTTTATTTAAAGTCAGGTGCCAGATACTTCTAAAGTGTGAGACACCAGAACTTTATTTATTTATGCAGATTTTTTTGCGTCCTCTAAAAATTTAGCTAATCCAATATCAGTTAATGGGTGTTTTAATAACCCTAAAATAGATTCCAAAGGTGATGTAACTACATCAGCGCCTGCTTCTGCACACCTGATAATGTGATTGGGAGAGCGGATAGATGCAGCTAAAATTTCAGATGTATACCCCTGCACCTGGAAGATGTGGGAAAGCTGCTCAATCAATAACATTCCATCCCAGCCACTGTCATCAATTCTGCCTATGAATGGTGAAATATAAGCTGCGCCGGCTTTTGCAGCAAGTATCGCCTGGCCTGCAGAAAACACCAAAGTGCAATTCGTTCTTATACCATTATCAGTAAACCATTTAATTGCCTTTACCCCGTCTTTTATCATTGGCACTTTTACAACAATATTTTTGTGGATAGCTGCCAGCTTTTTTCCTTCTTCAACTATTGCATTGAACTCTGTTGCGATCACTTCTGCACTAATATCACCATTTACCATTTCACAAATAGTTTTGTAATGATTAAAAACGGCTTCCTGCCCTTTAATTCCTTCTTTTGCCATAAGAGATGGGTTAGTTGTAACGCCATCAAGAATACCCAAATCATTAGCCTCTTTTATTTGATCAAGATTGGCTGTGTCTATAAAAAATTTCATAACTATTTATAATTTATTGATTGGGTAAAAGTAAAACAAATAAAGTGAAATGATTTTTAACAACCGGGGCTTATGGGCACAAAAATGGCAAGTTACTTATATCGCACCGCTCAACCATTTACCCTTGCTACCTTCCGGTCCTGGGGGAGTTCAACAGGAGCTGGCCGTATAAGACTTGCCGCTGCAAATATAGTTAAGAATAGTCAGTTATGAGCTGTGAGTTAAGGCCATTTAATAACCAAATCCAGGTTTATCAGTTCGTGAATCTATCGTAGTGGCGCCAATGAGCTCATCAGACCTGCCGGTGAAAGATTTGTAATATACAAGGATGGTATATGTATTCTCAGCTTCAAAATAATTTCCATCAATTTCCTGCCGGTTGGCAAAATTGTTTTTATCAGCAACTAAATAAGTATAACTATAGTACCCTTGTTTTAAAAAGAGAGCCGTTTCGTATATGCCTTTTGCGGAATTGAATTGCATTTTAGTACTATCGGTAAAAGCATAGTTGGTTAATTGCCCAAACAGGTAAATATCTTTATCGGGGTAAGCCGCATTGCCGGGAGGCAAAAAAGAAAAATGTACTGTAGCATAATCGCTTTGCCAGAAAGGATTAATACTTTGTGTTGTCTCTACTGTATACATCCCATTTATATCACTATAATAAACATATCTTTCAGATGCTCTTTCAATATCTGTTCTTACAAATATTTCGGTCGAATATTTTTTATATTCTGCGCTTTTTACCCTGTCTGTCTGCAAATGAAAATCACGTAGATCAAGCCATCGCCATTCCTTACCGGCAGGGAAAATCAAATTATTCTCCGAACTATATTCAAGAGAATTGCCGCGTACAAAAGTGGGTGCAATATTAGTGGCAGCATTATCCCAGCGATAGTTTTGCAGCACCACAACTTTTATTTGCTGTGCAGCGCTGAAAGTATTTAAGCCATTAATATTTACGTTAAACTCAAGCCTTTGATGTGTACGAAAATATTGCGGGGAAAATGGTTGTGTAATCCTGGCCGCAATAGTTGATTTATTATCTACTACCAAAAGCCTTTTTGTAAAGACAAGCTTTGAAGTATCCCCATCCAGAAAAACTTTCAATAAATAATTTCCTGATTTTATTGGGTAAGAATTTTTATCGGGAATTATTGCCTGGTAATGTGTGTATTTGGTAAAAGAAATTGAAGAGAACCTGTAATTATTTATGCGCATCTGTGTAAAGCCTTTAAGATAATCAAACTGGCTAAGGTTTACAGGTGCCCAATCCTTATCACAAAGTTGAAAAGTATAATAATAATATTTTACGCCGCCCTGCAAATCATCAAAATGTAATTCAACCTGGTCGTTAGTATTAAGATTGAGAATGGGCAGCGATAATTGATTTCCATAATTATACAGGCGAACAGTTTTGATATTGCTTTTATAAATACTGTCTGCAACCTGCGCTGCTGCACAATAATTACAGAACAAAAAAATATTTATCAAAAGATATTTGACAATGCGCTTACCGGGGTACATCTAAATGATTTAAAAAAATTAGTTTTACAAGATACCAAATGTATGCCGTTTGAATGTTTCATCTTTTATAGCAAAGCGAATAGCTTTTAACAGGCAAAAAACATTTTCACGCTTTATTATCGGGCTTGCCATTACTGCAACCATGATAAGTGTAGCAGTGATGATAGTTGCATTAAGCTTTGTTAATGGTTTCCAAAATGTTATCAGTAATAAAGTTTTTAGTTTTTGGGGGCATATTCGTGTTCAGCAAAATGTGGTAACACAATCAAACATTGCAGAAGAGTACCCCATTGAAAAAAATGATACCATTGAAAATTTTATCCGTCATCTTCAACAGGTAAAAAGCGTGGAGCGGTATGCCACAAAATCTTCTATAATAAAATATAAAGAAGAAATAGAAAGTGTTTTACTAAAAGGAGTTGATAACAGTTTTGACTTTAGCAGGATAAATAATTTTTTGGTAAAGGGCAAATGGCTTTCGTTTAAAGACAGCGGCTACAGTAAGGAAATAAATATTTCAGCTTATACAGCTAACCAGTTACAGGTAAATGTGAATGACAGCGTAGATATTTTTTTTATACAAAGTGATGGAAGCAAACGGGCAAGAAGGTTAATGATTGCCGGAATTTTTAAAACAGGTATTGATGAATACGATCACAACTTTTGCTTGGGTGATCTTAAATTGATACAACGCTTAAACGACTGGAAGCCTGATGAGATTGGAGGATATGAGATCTTTTTAAAAGATTATAAACAAACAGATTCAGTAAATAATTTATTGTACCAATCAGAAGCTTTACCCGATAGATGGTATAGCAAAACCATTAAAGAAATTTATCCAAATATTTTTGACTGGCTCGATTTACAGGGAAGAATTAAAAGTATTCTTTTATCTATAATGATGATTGTAGCTGTCGTTAATTTAATAACCTGTTTAATAATTCTTGTTTTGGAACGAACAAGAATGACGGGGATATTAAAAGCCATTGGTTCAACTGACTGGAACATTCAAAAAATATTTTTATACAATACAACTTTCATCGCCCTAACAGGAATTATTGCAGGCACTTTGCTGGGCCTGGGTATTTGTTATTTACAGGAGAAGACAGGTTTTATAAAACTGAATGAAGAAGCTTATTACATGAGTGTAGCCCATGCTGATATAGTGTGGTGGCAGGTAGTGGCCGTAGATGCATGCACACTAATTGTTAGTTTTATACTACTTATAATTCCCACAATACTGGTAAAAAATATTAATCCTGTAAAGGCTATACAATTTAGATAGAGAAAAACTCGAAACTGATACACTACCCGGAAAAAGCAGGTATTGTTTATATTCATTGCAGTATATAACTTTACATATTAGATAAATAAACCCTAAACTTTATTTATGCTTAAAACTGCTAAAGAAAAGATCCATCACTTTATTACTTTCAAAGTTTTAAACCATACACTAATCGGGATTGGGAATTTAATGACACCATTCTCAAAAGTCAGCAATAAGCCGGTACTATCAAATGAAGAGTTTACATGGAGTAAACTTTTAGAAGATAATTGGGAAGCCATTCGTAGCGAAGCCGCAGCATTATTGGAACATGATGATCACTTACCTAATATTGAAGATATTCAGCCGCAGGAAGAAGCGCTGAATAAAGACAATAAATGGAAAACATTTTTTTTATATGGATTCGGTATAAAATCTCAAAAGAATTGTGAGAAATGTCCTGTAACAACAAAGGTGCTGGAACAAATTCCCGGCATGCTTACTGGTTTTTATTCCATACTCTATCCCGGCAAGCATATCCCTGCCCATAAAGGGATTTTTAAAGGAATTGTGAGAACACATTTGGGATTAATTATCCCGGAAAATAATGGCGAATGCAAAATGAGGGTTGGAAAGGAGATGATAAAATGGGAGAATGGTAAAGCAGTTTTCTTTGATGATACCTATCAGCATGAGGTTTGGAATAACACTGATAAGATAAGAGTAGTTTTGCTGATAGACACTGTTCGTCCTTATAAAAAAATAGGAGCAAAAATTAATAACTCAATTATTAAAGGCATCACTGAATCAATGTATGTAAAACAAGCCTTTAAAAAGAATGAAGACTGGGAAAAAGCTTATTACAGTGTTTTTCCTTAGGCGATATGCGATAAAATAATTCCACATGCTACTGCAGCATTCAAAGATTCTGCTTCACCCTGTTTTGGAATGGTGATTTGTTCAGCAGCAAGATTTAATAAATTTTCCTTTACACCTTTTGATTCGTTACCAATTAAAATTATTCCTTCTTTTATTTTATTAAACGATGAAAGAGAAGTACCTCCTAATGTAGCCGCATAAATATTTATGTTTTTATTCGCCGTAATAAATTCCTCCAGCCCCATATATATAATATTCACTCTTGCCAAACTGCCCATAGAAGCCTGTACCACCTTGGGATTATAACAGTCCACACATTCATTGCTGCAAATAATATTTTTTATTCCAAACCAGTCTGCTGTGCGGATGATAGTTCCCATATTCCCGGGGTCCTGGATATCATCCAGCATCAATGAAATATTATTATTAAGACTGGGAGATTTATCTTCTTTTTTATAAAAAACAGCCAGTACTTTATTGGGTGTTTGCAACAGGGATATTTTTTCTAATTCTATCTCACTTATTGCAATTTTATCTTCTGCCGGAATATTGTTAAGCAAAATTTTATTTTCATCCATCCAGATTTGCAAGCCGCAAATAATTTTACATTGAAATGTATTGGAATGCAAAAGCTCCGGCACCACCTTTGGCCCTTCGGCAATAAACAGCCCCTCTTCATCCCTTAATTTTTTATGGGCTAAACTTTGAATATATTTGATGATTGTTTTGCTCAGCATGCACTCAATTTATGGTTTTCAAAACTCCTGATAAAATAATAAATCCGTTATCATTTTTTTTTATCGCTGTAACAGCGTTCATCTTTTCCGGCTGTATTATTGTGCGTAAATATCAAAAAAATAAACCTTTTGTTTATGAAAACAATATCAACCTTACTATAAATGATATTACCCCTGATGAAAAAGTAATTATTAAATCAAGATTAAACACACAGCTTGATGACAGCTCTAAAATAAGGGTAAAAGATGTTGTATTCTTCCTGCACTATATTGACAGGCCACCGGCTTATGATACAATTTCTGCAAGAGCATCTGCAGACAATATGCAGATATCTATGGTGTACCTTGGTTATTACAACGCTAAAGCAGATTATAAATATTCAATTAACAGCACAAAAAAGAATCAGAAAAGAGTAACCACAACCTACGATGTAGATGCAGGAAAACGTACGCTGATAGACACTTTTGCTTACCTGTTTGACAAACCAGAGCTACAGCAGCTTGCATTACAAACAAAAAATGAATCTCCCTTACAAAAAAATGCACCGGTTACCAAGGCCGCAATATCACAGGAATCTGCAAGGTTGGTAGATCTTTACAGGAACAATGGTTACTACAAATTTACCACTGAGGAATTAAGGGTAACAGGAGATACCAGCATCGAAGCATTAACTACAGTTTCTGAAGATCCATTTGAAACCCTGCGTTTATTAACAGAAGCAAATGAAAAAAGAAATAAGCCCACTATACGGCTTGGTATGCTTTTAAACAGGTCATCGGACAGTACAAGGCTTAATAAATTTTACATAAGGAATATTTACATTTTACCCGATTATTTTCCGGGAGATATTTATTCAGATACCACTTTAACTGAAAATATTTCCAACGGTTATATTATCAGGTATCATAAAAAAATATTTAAAAATAACCTGGTGGTTAAAAATATGTATGTAAAAAAAGGAAGTATCTACCGCCAGGAAGATTATTATAAAACCATAAACAACCTGTATAAGCTGGGTGTGTGGGAAAGCCCTGCTATAGATATTATTGAAAAAGACAGCAACCAGCTTGATCTCGTAGTTAAATTAACTCCTGTAAAAAAATATGGATTTGAAGGAGATATTGAATTGAGTTACTCTGCCAACAGTAATACATCCAACACAATTTCTGCGTCAAACTCAGGCAACCTGCTGGGCATTTCAGGAAACCTTTCTTTGCTAAACCGTAATGTAGGTAAGGAAGCAATACGTATGACCAATGCCATACGGGCAGGCATAGAGCTCAATACCAGCCAACGAACCAGTGGCGGGTCTTTTATAAACTCCAATGAAATAAGCTATAGCAACACTATATTATTTCCAAAATTCATCACGCCATTCAGGGCTATTAATAAAAAAAGATTACTGGTACAGCAATCTTTTATAAATACAAATATTTCTCTTATTAAGCGTATCGATTTTTTTAATCAACAGGTATTTAATATTTCTCATGGCTATAACTGGACCACCAAAGCCAATCACAGCTGGACTTATACACCACTCAACTTTGATTTCAGAAGAATTTATAATACCACCATCCGCTTTGATACTACGCTTTTAAAATATCCTTTTTTAAGATATTCATTTAATACGGCGTTGGTAATGGGGCAAAACCTCAGGTATGTTTCAAATTATATTAATCCCAAATACCCTCAACGGTCAACCAATTTTAAATTCAATCTTGAAGAGTCAGGATTGCTTTGGGGAAGATTAAGAGATGCAATAAGTAAGAATGGACGCAAAAATTTCTTAACCAATTACCTGAAACAATTCATAAAAACTGATGTTGAATACACTTATACAGTTAGCCATCCCAAGTCTGCTATAGCGTTTAAATTATTCGCAGGCGTGGGAATTCCATTATCAAAATTAGATACTACGCTGCCCTTTTTTAAACAATATTTTGGAGGCGGACCTAACAGTATGAGAGGCTGGCCGATTAGAGGAATAGGAATTGGCGCACAACCATTGGCGCCTTTCGGAAACAGTACATTTAATGACAGAACCGGCGATATACAACTGGAAGCAAATGCAGAATACAGGTATAATATTGCCCCGCTTTTTTCGAATGCAGTTTTTTTAAAAGGTGCTTTTTTTATTGATGCAGGTAATATCTGGAATTTTAAAAATACAAAGGCAGATGGAAGCCTGGACAGTACACAATTTAAATTTAAGAATATTTACAAACAGCTGGGCATCTCTGCAGGTACGGGGTTCCGCCTTGATTTTAGTTATTTCCTGATACGGTTTGATATGGGCTTTAGATTTAAGCGACCGGACATTACTGCAAATAATGGCTGGCAGTTCCCGGATATTAATTTGAAAAATTTATTTGGTAATAATGATGCAAACAGGCGGTGGCGTTATGAGAATTTTAATTTTACTATAGGTATTGATTATCCATTTTAAACCATGATTTGGGAAGATTAGAGGAAAAAATAAAGAACAGGATCAGTCAATACTAAACACTTTAAATCTTTTTAATCCCTTAATCCTCACAAATTATGGTTCAGAAATTTTCTCTACAAATTCATCTATCGTCATCGCATCTTCCAATTTAAACTCTCCAATCCGTGTTCTGCATAAACTGCTTAAATATGCGCCACAGCCAAGAGTTTCACCAAAATCATTTGCCAGGCTGCGGATATAGGTGCCTGTTGTGCATACAACTCTAAAAAAAACAACAGGCAATTCTGCTTTTGTTATTTCAAATTCTTTAATGGTTATTTTTCGGGGTTCTAATTTTACGTCATGGCCTTTTCGTGCTGCTAAATAAACCGGCTTGCCCTGTTGTTTAATGGCGGAATGTATGGGCGGAACCTGGTCTATTTCACCCATAAATTTTGCAGCCGTTTCCATCAATAATTCTTTGGTAACAAAATCATAGTTTTTAAAGTCTGCCGGTTCACTTTCCAAATCGAATGTAGGTGTTACAGCGCCCAGGGTAAAAGAACCTGTATATTCTTTTTCCTGGGCCTGGTATTCATTTATCTTTTTAGTGAACTTTCCTGTGCAAATTATCAAAAGCCCTGTAGCCAAAGGATCCAGCGTACCGGCATGTCCTACTTTTTTAATCCTTACCAGGTTCCTGATCTTTCTCACTGCATCAAATGATGTCCAGTGCAGGGGCTTATTTATGAGAATAACTTTACCTTCTTCAAATGTGTTTGTTGTTTTCAAATTCTTTTCTTTGTTTAAGATGTTCTAAAAGTTCAAAAAATTCCAAAGGTTTAAAATGTTCCAAAGGTTTAAAGAACTTCTTGAACTTCTGAAACGTTTTGAACCTTTGAAACCTATATCGCCTGCCGTGCTTTTAATTCCAAATATTTATTAATGGTGTTAATGGTAAGTTTTTGTGGCGAAGTAAGAATAGATAATATTCCATGCTTCATCAGTTCTTTTACTATCAATCTTTTTTCAAAAGCAAATTTTTCTGCAATCGTTTTTACATATACCTGTTCAATATCTTTTGCTTGTGAAACAGTTAATTGATGCAATTCAGTGTTTTCGAAAAATACAACGAGCAATAAATGATGACTTGCAATTGACCGTAAATAATCCAGTTGTCTTTTTAATCCTGATAAAGATTCAAAGTTGGTAAATAAAATTACCAGGCTGCGATGCTTTATACGGTTGCGTATCTGCATATACAGCATTTCAAAATCACTTTCCTGGAAAGCCGTTTTTTGATTGTATAATAATTGCAGGATATTTTCTTTTTGTATCGCCTTCCTGTCTGCCGCCAATACCGAGCCGAGCTTATTTGAAAAAGTCATCACTCCTACCCTGTCCTGTTTTTTTAAACATACATTACTTAATACGAGGCAACTGTTAATGGCATAGTCCAGCAAAGTCAAACCGCCGAAAGGCATTTTCATCAGCCTGCCTTTATCAATGATGCAATATACCTGCTGCGATTTTTCATCAGTGTATGTATTTACCATTAAGCCTCCTTTACGGGCCGAAGCTTTCCAGTTCAAGGTTCGGATATCATCGCCATGAACATATTCTTTTATCTGCTCAAACTCCATACTGTGGCCAATCTTGCGCAATCGCTTACTGCCTGTTTCTGTTTGTATGGTGGCAGCTGACAGAAGATCATACTTACGCAACTGGATAAAAGACGGATAAACAGGAACCATTTCTTCTGCATCAACTGTAATGCGCCTTACTAATAATCCAAGCAGGGAACGCACGAACAATAAAATATTCCCAAAATAATATTCGCCTCTCTGCACAGGCCGTAAAGTGTACACAAACCTTTGCTGCTCTTTCCGTTTAAAATATGCATTTCTCTTCCAGTCTCTTATCTGCAACTGTTCAGGCAATTCATCAATTATCTGCATATTCACGGGAAAAGAAAATTCACTCTTTATTCTTAGTTCAATTTTATTTTCATCTCCATTACTTAATCTTTCAGAAATCAGGCGCCGGGCTGAAGGTTTTTTACGGGAAAAGAAAAGAAATAAATAATCTAAAAGAATAAGCACCAAAAAAGCCTGGAAACATATCTTTGGAATTTCACTTAAGGCAGGAAAGAAAAAGCTAACCACAAAAAAAAGTATGCAGCCTACCATCACCATGTAAAACCTGGCAGAAAGAAAAAGATCACCGATGTATTTTTTTATTAAACTCATTTGCTAAAATGTACGAAATACGATGTTTGATGTACGATGTAACTACAAACTATCTTGGCACTTCTATATTCTTAATTATCTGTTCAATCAATTCATCAGCAGTAACGCCTTCCATTTCTTTTTCCGGGGTTAATATTATACGATGACGCATTACCGGCGCTGCCATTTCTATTATATCTTCCGGGGTAACAAAATCACGGCCCTTTATAGCAGCATTTGCTTTTGATGAACGCAATATTGCCAGTGATGCCCGTGGAGAAGCGCCTAAATACAATGATGGATTATTGCGGGTTTCATTAACGATCTTAGCAATAAACTCCACAAGCTTTGGCTCAATAATAATGGAATGTATGGTTTGCCGGTATTGTGCAATCTGCTGTGCAGATAATACCTTATTTACATTCTCAAGTAAAGCAGTTTGGGTTTGGGCATGCTGGTTGGTTAGTATACTTATCTCTTCTGATAAAGAAGGATATTTTACATCTATCTTAAAAAGAAACCTGTCCAGTTGCGCCTCGGGCAAACGATAAGTTCCTTCCTGCTCTATAGGATTTTGCGTTGCCAGTACAATAAATGGAAAATCCATGGTATGCGTAACCCCATCAATTGTAACCTGTCTTTCTTCCATCACTTCAAACAAGGCAGATTGTGTTTTTGCCGGCGCCCGGTTTATCTCATCTATTAAAATAATATTACTGAATATTGGCCCTTGCTTAAACTGGAACTCAGCAGCCTTGGGATTAAAAACAGAAGTCCCCAACACATCGCTGGGCATAAGGTCAGGTGTAAATTGAATTCTTGAAAAGCCAACATCAATGATCTTTGCCATTAGCTTGGCGGTAAGGGTTTTGGCAACCCCCGGCACACCTTCAATTAATAAGTGGCCATCACACAATAAGCCTATCATCAGCAGGTCAACCATTTTATATTGCCCCACTATCACCCTGCCAATCTCACTGCGGATATCTGTGACAGCCTTACTAAGCTGCGTAAGGTCTATGCGTTGCTGAAATAAATTTTCTTCCATCAGGTTCTGTTTTTATAAAATTTTTGAATCAGTTCATTAAGCCTTAACAGCTCAATATCGCTTATATTTTTGCCTGCATTTATTGCATCAATTGTATTAAATAATTTTTGTGTTGTCTCAACCGGCACGCCGCTTTTCCCGGATAGTGAATTCATAAACTCATTATTAACCCGGGTGGTATTTAAAAAATAACTGTTTCGAATGTGCTCATAAAAATAAGTTATCATTTTTTCAGCAATGTTCTTATTATTTTTCTTCTGCAGGTAAAGCCTTCCCACCGTTTCAGTAAAAGTTACCGTGGTATTGGTATTTGATCTTATCTCGTTAATTACTCTTTGTTTGCGTTTTATATTTACCAACACGTACAGGACTAAGGCAATAACTGCCAGCCAGAAAGCCCATAACAATGGAGGGTTATTTTTAATTACATTAAAAGGAGAAAACCTGTTCTTATCATCAGCCGAACCATCGCTTTCTCCCGATGTTTTTTTTCTCCTGCTTATAGTTTGATTTTTATAATACTCATCCCAGTAAATATTCTTGGGCTCAAATCGCAGGTAGGACAGTGCATTTTCAAAATATTGATAATTATTCGCCGTTAATAAAAAATAATTACTAAATGCCCGCGGTGCAGCATGAAGGTATAAACGTCCCTTACCAATGAACATGATAATATAGTCAGGCTTCCCCGCTTCATTAACCCCCAGCACCCTTGTATTGGCAGAATCATAGCCTGAAAAAGAATTTAAGAAAGGATAATAATAATACCCATACGCATGACCAGGCCGGGCAGGCATTCTTACCGATGCAGGATGCATATACCCGTGTACTTCTTTGATGATTTCACTTTCCCTCTCAGTAAGAAAATCGAGCTGTGCCTGCAATTGCATATCAATATAATCGGCAGCAATAAAAAGATCATTTCCTTCTTTTACAAAGTTTGCCATTGCAATAGCAGCAGTGGACGTAATAGAAAGATTTTTTGCCAGCAAAAAATATAATGAATACTGTGTATTGGATGTATAACCCTTTATCTCATCCCAGGTTTCATCAAAGGGTTTTACAGTTGTTTCAACATACCTGTCATCAAATAATTTTTTAAACTGATTATAAGCTACATAAGAGCCAAATGGTTTTTTATCATCCTTTTTATACGTTTCAATCAGCGATGGCAGCGACCGCACCTGCTGCTGATGGCAACTCACAATTGAGATGGAGAAAAAAATTAAGTATGTAAGAATTTTATTCAAAAAGGATTTATAGTTTTTGGTGAAATGATTTATACGCTACGGCAAGCCTGTTGTAAACATCTTCACCTATATCAAACTTGCCGTACCACACATATTCATAATTTAATGTAATTGCAGCAAAATCATTTTGATAAGGCTTGCCATGTAATTCATTTACATATTGGTAATTGGTTTTATCTGCAGAAAATTGCAGCAAGCCGCTGCCTGCAAGCATTTGCAGCGTTTGTAAATACAAATACCTTATTGCCATGCGATAGTTTTTATTTATTACAGCCCGGGCAATAAGCCTGTCGTATGCTGATGGGTCCGAGATATTCTCATCCTCTTTTTGAGTGTCAGAAATATCCTTATAAGAACGATTGCGCCTGAAAAAATTCTCTCCAAGAAATAATTTATAGATAATAAAGCCAATGAGAAAAATTGCCATAATCCATAAGATGACCTTTACAATCGGCTGACTGAAAATATTTATACGTGGAGTATTGTTTACTGAGCGGGAATTTTTTCGAGTATCCTGTTTGCTTCCGGGTGCATTATCAATGCTGAATGTATCTACTGCAAGCTCTTTTGTTTTTCTTAATAAACTATCCAGGTATTTCATGTAAGCAAAATCTCTATCCTTCCCATACTGCTGCATGGAATCTGTTTCAACTTCATACCGGTTTAAAACCGTATCGCCCAAAGATGGCGGCGGCGTTACTCCTGTCGTGTCTTCCGAAGCTGAATCAACAGTGCTGTCCTGCGCCAAAAGTTTTGTATTACAAAACATGAACAGGACACCTGCAATTAATAATTTGATAAGGATAATTTTCATTTTTCTGCAGGCGCTTTAATAATGGTATCGCCTGCCAAACGCACTCCTTTTTTGTGTAAGCGGATAGGATATAAAACAAAATACCAAACTATAAAAAAAAGTGAAGCAGCCAGTATCAGCAAACTTACAGGAACGGGCAACCCTATATTTCCCGGGTCTTTATCAAATGTATTGCTCATTAAATGTGTTACATAGCTCTCAAAAAAAGCAGCTATAATAAAAATAGGGACAAGGCTTATACAAATTTTCATAGCATCTTTAGCCGCTCTTAAAAAAGATTGCCTGCGGGTGTATGTGCCGGGAAATAAAAACCCGAAACCCAGTATCAATCCTGCGCAGCTGGCAATAACAATTGCAGAAATCTCCAGCGTACCATGTATCCATATCACCATTACCGATTGCCAGCCCAGGCCCTGCGAAAAAAATATGTATTGAAAACATCCCAGCATTAAACCATTCGTCCACATTAAATAAATAGTGCCGATGCCAAACAAAACACCAAACACAACTGCCTTAAAAGCTACGCCAATGTTATTGTAAGCAATGTGTACAAACATTGAAAAAGGATTGGCATCTTTATATACCCCAAACGGGTCGCCCTTTTGAATCCTCTCAATTGTTTTATCATAATAACCCGGCTGCACCATGTTATCAAAAAAGTCAGCAGCATAATTTGCATCGGCAACAGATGAAATAATTCCGATGATGACAAAACAGGTAAACAAACAAAATGTGAACAAAAATGTTTTATGATATTTTTTAAAAAGCAGCGGCAGTTCATACCGCCAGAACTGTACAATGCGTGAATATTTTTCTTTTTTATTCTGGTAAATGTTCTGGTAAATATTGGCTGCCAGGCTGTTTATCCATCGCGTTACTTTGCTTTGAGGGTAAAATGTTTTTGCATACGAAAGGTCATCCAGCAGGGTAACAAACCGGTCAGCCATCTCATCAGGGTCATTGGTTTCCTGGTGCTGGTATTCATTCCACTTATCCACGTTTTTCTTTATAAACCTTGCCTCACGCATTGTATAAAAATAAACAATTATGGTAAAAGGTTTTTGTTGTGAGTATGGTAAAAAATGAGTGATTTTTTTATGTGGGGCTGTGGGCTTAGAACATTACTTAGCAGCAGTCCGGGCTATACATTACAAATCCGGCACAGAAGCTTTTGCACAAAGCTTCGCCGTGTTTTTCATTCCTATCCCGCAGCCATTGAGCATTGGTAATTCTATTAAGCAATCCTTCGCCGGGCTCAGGATGACAAACATCTGTTCATTAACAAACAAAAGCCTGTCAGGCTGAGCTTGGCGAAGCCTTGATGAACAATGATTGTATGTTGATTGTTTTTGCAGTATTGGCCGGTAAGGACACCGACCATGGAGGAAGTGGGATACCGACCATGGAGGAAGTAGGCAGAACTTTATTCGTTTCCCATAGCTTCAACTGATCAAGTGAGTGACACAACGATGTCCCCATGAAAAACCAATGCCGGCTACCAAAAAATAACTTCCCTCATACACAACCTTCAAATTATTAATTTTAATTTGCCGTATGTCTATCATTCAAATAGCCACCCCTTTTAATATTGACCTTGAATTTGAAATAGCAGAATTTCATAAAAGACTGTTTGCCTATATCATTGATTTTTGTGTGTTGGTTATTTATTTAATGGTAATGAAAAACCTTTACTATGGCAGCTTTGACAGGGTGAGCCAGGGAATAATGGAAAGCCATATCGGTATTGACATACTTACTATTTCGGTTCCCATGTTATTATATTCTTTGGTGAACGAGGTATTAATGCATGGTCAATCGCTTGGTAAAAAAATTATGAAGATACGGGTGATAAGCCTTGAAGGCGGCGAACCAACCTTAGGACAATATTTAATAAGATGGATGTTCAGGGCATGGGAATGGCCGTTTTTATTCGGTTACGTTTTCTTCTCCACAGAAAGCATTATTGCTTATACTTTAGTCACCGGATTTTTAGGAATAATCGTGATAATAATAATCGGCGTTACAAAAAAAAGCCAGCGGCTGGGAGATATTGCTGCCAACACCGCGGTAGTAAATACAAAATCAAAGCTTTCGGTGCAGGATACTATTTTCATGGAAATTAAACAACCTGATTATCATGTAAAATTTCCCGAAGTTTTAAAACTCACTGACCGTGATATCAACACAATAAAAAATGTAGTAAATCATTTTTATAAAACACATAATGCTGATACATCAACCCGTGTTGCCCGAAAGGTGCAGGATGTTTTAAAAGTAAGTACCGATATGTATGCTATTGATTTTTTAGAAAAACTTTTGGCAGATTATAATTACCTGGCTACAAAGGAATAATTTAAAATCCCCTGCCTAATATTACCACGAGCGCAAGCACCCATATTACCAGTCCTATTATGGCAAGTATCCCCTGGAATTTAAACATAGCTTTTAAATTCTGGAAAGACATTTCAAAAACTTCCTGGTTAACGGATTTTAAAGACTGTTGCATCTTTACTGAAAATTTATAAAGAAATAAACAGGGGAAAAACAGTAGCACGGCAATGAGAAGATAAAAAATGGTAACGCCTGTACTAAGCCCCGCATTATATCCAGCACCATACCCGCTTAATCTTTCCATATTTTTTCCTACTGCAAAGGCTATTATAACCATTATCCCACAAAAAATAAAGCCCATGATTGCCAAAAATTTTCCCCATTTGGCAATCTCCGTTAAATGGTTTTCGGTAGCGGGGTTAATCTGAAGATCATTACTTAAAAGATCATGCTGTTCCATGCAGGTTAGTTTTGATTGAAAAGCTAATTTGAAGAAAATGTTTGGTATAAGCAAATGAAATTAAAATCCATTTGCCACAAACTCAAAGACATGAAGATTCGCTAAGGAAAACTTTGTGTTACTTTCCGTCTTTGTTGCTAAATAAATTTAATAAGCCCGTGCAAACAAAACCCTTTCCTTACTGGGGTTGCCGGTTAAAATGCACTTACCTTCTTCCTGTAAATTATTAAGCGGTATACAGCGGATCGTTGCTTTTGAAAGTTCTTTTATTTTATTCTCGGTTTCTGCAGAGCCATCCCAATGCGCAGAAATAAAACCACCGGCACCATCCAGCAACTTTTCAAACTCTTCCCATGTATCTGCTTTGGAAATATTTTCATCCCTGTATTTTCTTGCTTTACTGTAAATATTTTGCTGGATATCATTTAGCAAAACATGAATGGCTTCTGCAAGTCCATCAATACTTACCGTCATCTTTTCTTTTGTATCTCTCCTTGCCACTTCAACAACATTTTTCTCCAGGTCTCTTGCGCCAATGGCAATACGAACAGGAACTCCTTTCATTTCATATTCGGCAAATTTCCATCCAGGCCTGTTGTTATCATTATCATCATATTTAGCTTTAATGCCAAGCGCCTTAAACATCAGCATAAGGTCTTTTACTTTTTCATCAATTAAATTTTTCTGCTCATCTCCTTTATAAATAGGGATGATAACAACCTGGATCGGCGCTAACTTAGGTGGCAGTACCAAACCTTCATCATCACTGTGCGCCATCACCAAAGCGCCTATCAACCTGGTACTTACTCCCCAGCTGGTAGCCCATACATAATCCAGCTTGTTTTGCTTATCACTAAATTTTACATCAAAAGCTTTGGCAAAATTTTGTCCCAGGAAATGCGAAGTGCCCGCCTGTAATGCTTTGCCATCCTGCATCATCGCTTCTATGCAATAAGTATCTACAGCACCTGCAAATCTTTCATTAATACTTTTCACTCCTTTTATAACAGGCATGGCCATCCATTCTTCAGCAAACTCTGCATACACATTAAGCATCTGGATTGTTTCATCAATTGCTTCCTGTGCGGTTGCATGTGCAGTATGTCCTTCCTGCCAGAGAAATTCGGTTGTTCGTAAAAATAATCTTGTACGCATTTCCCATCTTACCACGTTTGCCCACTGATTTATCAGTAATGGAAGATCACGGTAAGATTGTACCCATGTTTTGTATGTGTTCCAGATAATTGTTTCTGAAGTGGGGCGGATGATTAATTCCTCTTCCAGTTTTGCCTCGGGATCAACAATAATTCCGCCGCCATTGGGATCGTTCATCAGCCTGTAATGAGTTACCACTGCACATTCCTTAGCAAAGCCTTCCACATGCGCCGCTTCTTTACTTAAAAAACTTTTTGGAATGAACAAAGGGAAATACGCATTCTGATGCCCGGTTTCCTTGAACATCTTATCCAGCTGGTCTCTCATATTTTCCCATAAGGCATAGCCGTATGGTTTTATAACCATGCATCCACGCACTGCGCTGTAATCTGCCAGCCCGCCCTTTAAAATAAGATCATTGTACCATTGGGAATAATCCTGTTGCCTGCTTGTAATTTCTTTGCTCATGTAATCCTTGTAACGTTTTTGATTAAAATGATTCTATATTTAATATTCAATTTTGTTTCACTTTTATTTAACACTAAAGCTCTAAAACAAACGTATTAGGAAGAGTAAATTGTGTTTAGAATTTCTGCGCACACAAAAGTAACGACTTCATTTTTAAATCCTTTTAAACTCGCTATCATGAAAATTAATTTTTTACTCCTAACAATCATCACTGCAACAATTACAAGTTGCTCCACCTCCTACAAAACAGGGCAGACACCTGATGATGTCTATTATTCTCCTGTCCGTTTGCAAAATGATAATGTAAGAAGAGATGAAGACAAAACTGTAAATGATAACCAGGTATACACAACAACGGAAGATCGGAACATAAGAAGACGGGTGCATAACCGCCGGTATAGAAGATATGATGACCGGTATGATTATCCTTATGGATACAATAACGGGTATAACAGTTACCCTCCTGTTTATGGAAATCCAAAATCCGGCACTCCTCAAAATACGCAACAGCCAAGAAAAACTAATTTAGGCGCCTATGCTCCTAATACATCTGTTCCTGATTCATCTAAGTCAACTTATTCCAAGTTTGGCAACCTAAATACAGGAACAACTACCAACACGGCTCCGGCTAGTTCTTCTTCCAACAACGGTAGTGCTGTAGGTAATCTTATAAGAAGGGTTTTTAGTGGCAACAATAACTCAAGTTCTAACAACAGCTATAACCCTGGTAATTCAAATAGCTCTTCACCGTCAAGAACATTTGATACCAAAAGCAGCAGCAACAATAGCAGCGGCAATAGTTCTAATAATTCCGGCAACTCTAATAATTCATCAGGCAAGAGCAGCAGCACGAGTGCTCCTGTGAGAACTTTTAAATAATTAAATAATAATGCAGGGGCAACAATATTGTCCCTGCAACAAAAACATAATTATAGAAAAAATTTACACCTCACTTTTATTTCAATCATCCTTCCACCTCATAAACTTCTCATTATGAAAACATATTTCTACATAGCACTTTCTTTATTCGCTATAACAAAAGCATATGCCCAGGAACCCGCTGATGCATTGCGCTATGCATGGACAACACAAAGCGGCACTGCCCGCAACCAGGCCATAGGCGGCGCTTCCGGCTCATTAGGTGGTGAATTTTCAACTTTATTTGTTAACCCTGCAGGCCTGGGATTTTATAAAACAGATGAATTTGTATTAACGCCCGGCTATAACCTCAACAATAACAAAAGCACTTACAAAGGACTGTTATCAAACACTAAGAATAACAAATTTAATTTAAGTGCAAGTGGCTTTTTATTTTCTTTCCCCAGTTACAGAAATGCAAATGTTAGAAATTTTACAATAGCCCTGGGTGTTAACAGGTCGGCAGATTTTAACAGCAACATTTTTTATAAAGGAGCAAATAATAAAACTTCTTATTCAGAAAAATATCTTGAAGAATTGAAATATAATAATGTTACAGATCCTAACAATGCAGCAACAGATTATCCTTATGGCAGCAGCCTTGCGCTTAATACATACTTAATTGACACCTCTAAGACCGCAGGTTATAAAAAACTTCCCAATCCTGCCACAGGGCTTAACCAGGAGAATACAATTGCCAGCACCGGTGGTATCACGGATATTGCTTTTGGCGGTGCCCTTAATTTGAGAGATAAATTATTTTTTGGAGGAACGATTACTATACCTATCCTGAATTATAACCGCAACAGTACTTTTAAAGAAAGTGATGCAACGGCAAGCACAACAAATAATTTTAATTATTTCACCGCTAATGAAACTTTACAAACCAAAGGTGTTGGAATTAATGCCAAGCTGGGATTGATCTCTAAACCGGTTGAATATGTTCGTTTGGGCCTGGCTATTCACTCACCAACTTTTTACCAGCTAACGGATAAATACACTGCAGAAGTAATTACTGACCTGGAAGGATATGGTGGCGCAGGAACAAAAAGACAAAGCTCTTTAGATTTTAATAATAACCAACCGGGGCAATTAAAATATAATCTTTCTACACCATGGCGTGTTATTGCAAGCGGCTCTTATGTTTTTCGTGAAGTGGAAAATGTAAAAAGACAAAGAGCTTTCATTACAGCTGACATTGAATACGTAAATTATAAAGCTTCTTCCTTTACCGTGATGGATAAGCTGAACAACATGGATACGCAAAATTATTTTGATGAGCTTAATAAAGTTATCGATGAGCAATATAAAGGCGCTTTTAATTTCAGGCTGGGCGGGGAATTAAAATTTAATACGATCATGGTAAGATTAGGCGGGGCTTATTATGGCAATCCTTATAAAAATGAAAAGGCGGATCGCATTAAACTTGGTGGAGGCTTAGGTTACAGGGATAAAGGTTTTTTTGTAGACCTTACTTATGTATATGCAATGAACAACGATGTAAACTATCCTTACAGGTTACAGGATAAACCAAATGACCCTGCTTCTATAAAAAACAATGCAGGCAATATCGTGGCAACGATAGGATTTAAATTATAAGACCTCACTCTTTCCCTCTCCACTTGTGGAGAGGGATTTTTTTACCACTTCACATACTTCGGAAATATCAGAAGCAGTGAACCATTTTATCTCCTCATCTTTTTTAAACCATGTCATTTGCCGTTTGGCGTATTGGCGTGTATTGGTTTTTATTTGTTCAATGGCTTTATCCAGGGAAATTTTTCCTTCAAGATGATCAAACAATTCTTTGTAGCCTACTGTTTGCAATGCATTTAAATGTTTAAAAGAAGCAAGGTTTTTAACTTCATCCAGTAAACCATTGCTCATCATATCATCCACCCTGTTGTTTATGTTTTGATGAAGCTGTTCTTTCGGCAATTCCAGCCCGATCTTAATTATGGTAAAATCTCTTTCCCTTTTTTTGTGAGACCGGAACTCAATTATTGATCTCCCCGTGGAAAGCTTTACTTCCAAAGCTCTCATCATTCTTTGTGGATTTTTTATTTCTCCTTTAAAAAAATATATAGGATCATTTTTTTCAACTTCTGTTTGCAGCCAATCCAAACCCTTATTTTTAAAATTGATAACCAGCTCCTCCCTAATTGCCGGGTTAATAACAGGCACTTCATCCATTCCTTCGCAAAAAGCCTTAATGTATAAGCCGGTGCCACCCACCATTACAGCAGTATCATGTGCTTTAAAAATATTGCCAACTTTTTGCAAAGCATATTCTTCAAACACTTTTGCATTTACTTCATCCTGTATAGAATGTGAATTAATGAAGTAATGTTTTACTTTTTGTAATTGTTCTGGAGAAGGTTTTGCAACACCGGTATTTAATTCTTTGTAGCACTGGCGGCTATCGGCAGAAATTATTTCTGTATTAAATTGTTGCGCTAATTCTACAGCAACTGAAGTTTTTCCAACGGCTGTTGGACCAACAATAATAAGGCAGGTTTTATTTTTCATCATCCGGGCTTATTAAGAGCCTTTCAATGTTTATTTAAATTCTTCTTCAGCACTGCTATCCTCTTCTGTTTCTTCTTCCGCATCCTCTGATGCTTCAGTTTCTTCCCCTTCCTCACTCATAGTAAGTAATGCATCAGCGTTTAAATCGTATTTTTCTTCTATCTCTGCAAGCTTTTCACTTATTAAGCCTTTTGTTCCATACTGGCTTGGGCCAATTCCCTCGCTTCTTGCACAGGAAGGGTAAGTTATTTTACTGTTTTCTTCTTTATTTACATTAATAAGCTCAACCATAAAGGTCCAGTTCTTATTAAAATCATACACATAAATAAATTTTTGATTGGTATCTTTTATTTCGCTGCCAATAGTGGTTTCACTCATCAGCAATGGCTCTGCAGCGTATGTCTTATCATATTTTTCCATGGTAATTTCTTTACCCCTCTGCCACCTGTCGTTGCTCCTGTAAAAAGTTGCCTTGTGTTTATTATCAAATTCAAAACACCTTAATATTTCGTGGTGCAGGTCAGAAAAAGTATGTGTATGCTTTATAACAATGTCACGATAAACACTGTCATCATCCTCCCAATAAATTCTGAATCTTAAAATTGCCATATCACGAAATTAAGGAAAAAGTAGTGAGTGGTGAGTGGTGAATAGTGAGTACCAAATTTTAGAAAGAAATTATGATTTATTGCCTGCAAAATTCACAACTGGCAACTGACAACTCACTTTTCAATTCCCATTTCCTTTGCCTTCTCTATCATAAAATTATGGGCAGCTTCATATTCGTTGGGAATAACTCCATCCAGTATAGCTTCACGTATTGCTGTTTTAATATCTCCTACTGCACGTGAAGGCGGAAGGTTGAATTCTTTCATTATCATTTCACCTGTAATGGGGGGCTGCCAGTTTCTTATTTTATCACTCTCTTCAACTTCTGCAAGGCGTTGGCTCACCATTTCAAAATTTTCCAAATAGCGTTTTACTTTAAATTTATTTTTTGAAGTGATATCGGCCTTGCACAATGTCATTAATGCTTCAATATCATCGCCTGCATCAAAAAGCAGTCTTCGTAATGCGGAATCGGTTATGTTCTCTTTTGTAAGGCTGATAGGCCTCAGATGCAGCTCAACCATTTTTCTCACAAACTTCATCTTCTCATTTTGGGGCAGCTTAAGCTGGTTGAATATTTTAGGCACCATCCTGCCGCCAACTACCTCATGCCCATGAAATGTCCACCCGTGGCCCTCTTCAAATTTTTTTGTTTTGGGTTTTGCAATATCATGCAGTATGGCAGCCCAACGCAGCCAAAGATCATCAGTATGCTTTGCTATATTATCCAGCACCTGTAGCGTATGATAAAAATTATCCTTGTGCCCTTTGCCATCAATATATTCAGCGCCGGCAAGCTCAACCATTTGAGGAAAAATAATTTTAAGTAATCCCGATGTATATAACAGTTTAAAACCAACTGAAGGTTCTTTGCTCATAATAATTTTATTCAGCTCATCGGTGATACGCTCAGGGCTTACAATTTTTATCCGCTCTGCCATTTGAATAATTGCTTCAAAGGTTTGCTCTTCAATAGTAAAATGTAATTGTGCTGCAAAACGGATGGCTCTCATCATTCGTAAAGGGTCATCACTAAATGTCAGTTCCGGTTTTAATGGCGTTTTAATTATTTTTTTCTTTAGGTCACTTATGCCATCAAAGGGATCGATGAGTTCTCCAAAGTCTTCTTTATTTAAACTTATTGCCAATGCATTTATGGTAAAGTCACGGCGGTTTTGATCATCTTCAATAGTGCCTTGTTCAACTTTTGGCTTGCGGCTGTCATAATTATAGCTTTCCTTTCTTGCGCCTACAAATTCAATATCAAAAGCCACGGCCTCCGCTAAATCTCCTCCGGAGGAGATTTTCGAAACTTCTTTTACACCTGGATCATTTAATTTTATTTGTGCGGTTCCAAAATTTTTAAATACCGATACCTGCGGAGCAGGCTTAAATTTTTTGGCAACATTCTCTGCCAAAGCAATACCATCTCCCACGCAAACAATATCAATATCTTTTGTATTTCTCTCTAAAATTTTATCTCTTACAAAACCGCCTATTAAAAAACACGGCATATCCAGCCCGGCTGCTGTAGCTGCAATCTTTTTTAATATAAATAACTCCTTATCGCTGCAATGGATATACATCGTGCAAAAATATGGTTCAGAGTTGATAGTTATTTTCTTAACTACAAACTACCAACCCCGTCCGACCGGGTCATCCGGGCGGGTATAAACTACAAACTATCTTTAACGTGGCATTAATCTTGACAATTATAGTATTCTTTAAAAAACACGTTCCTTTGGAAGGAATTTTGACAAATTGTCTAACGAAATAAAAATTATGAATCACAAGTTATTTTTAGGAGGATCAGAAGAAGAAATGGAATTTATGCCCATTATACCGTTGAATGAGGATGGCGAAAACAATGATGAACAGGAGATTCCAGCAGAATTACCATTGCTACCATTAAGAAATACCGTTCTTTTTCCCGGTGTTGTTTTGCCTATAACAGTTGGCAGGGATAAAAGTATAAAAGCTGTAACTGATGCTTATAGGGCTGACAAATTGGTGGGTGTTGTTTCGCAAAAAGACAGTAATGTGGAAGAGCCTACTGTAAGTGACCTGGTTGATATTGGAACAATTGCCAAAATTGTAAAGCTTATAAAAATGCCCGATGGTGGCACCACAATAATTATCCAGGGCAAAAAAAGATTTAAGACTGAAGAGATAACATCTGATGAGCCTTACTTTAAAGCAAGAATTTCTGTTTTGGAAGATGAGCCTTTGACAGATGACAGTGATTTTGCAGCCATGGTAGGTTCTATCAAGGAACTTGCAGGGCAGATAATACAACTCTCTCCCAACATGCCTTCTGAAGCTTCCATTATTTTAAAAAACATTGAGAACCCTGCATTCCTTATCCATTTTGTAAGCAGTAATCTTAACAGCACATTAGTGGAGAAACAAAGACTGCTGGAAATAAATAATATTAAGGCAAGGGCTGAAGTGCTGATGAATTTATTGCATACTGAATTGCAATATGCAGAGCTAAAAAATAAAGTAACCAACAAAACAAGAGCAGAACTGGATAAGCAGCAGAAAGATTATTTTTTGCAGCAGCAAATGAAAGCCATAAAAGAAGAACTGGGAGGAGAGAATGTTGCCGAGGTAAACGAAATGCGCAAAAAGGCAGAAGGCAAAAAATGGCCCGTTGCAGCAAAAGAAATGTTTCATAAAGGAATTGAGAAACTGGAAAGAATGCATCCTTCAACACCTGATTATTCTGTTGTATATAATCACCTTGACCTGATGCTTGATTTGCCATGGAATGATTATACCAAAGACCAGTATGATCTTAAAAAAGCAAAAAAAGTTTTAGATCATGATCATTACGGAATGGGAAAAATAAAAGAAAGGATTTTAGAATATTTAGCAGTTCTGAAATTAAAAGGCGATATGAAAAGCCCGATACTTTGTTTTGTGGGGCCGCCGGGAATTGGTAAAACATCTTTGGGGAAGAGCATTGCAAACGCAATCAGCAGGAAGTATGTAAGAGTAAGTTTGGGCGGACTGCATGATGAAAGCGAAATTCGCGGACATCGTAAAACCTACATCGGCGCTATGCCCGGGAGGATTCTTCAATCTATCAGGAAAACAAAATCATCAAACCCGGTAATGATATTAGATGAAATTGATAAAGTGGGAAATGATTTCAGAGGCGATCCTTCATCTGCTTTACTGGAAGTTCTGGATCCGGAGCAAAACAATAATTTCTACGATAATTATTTAGAGCTTGAATATGATCTTAGCAAAGTTTTATTTATAGCTACTGCCAATAACCTGCAAAATATTTCTCCTGCCCTTCGTGACCGTTTGGAAATAATTGATTTGAGCGGCTATGCAATAGAAGAAAAAATTGAAATTGCTAAACGTCATTTATTGCCTAAACAAAAAGAAGCGCATGGATTGAAGGATGTGAATTTTAAGATAAGTGATGCGGTGCTGGAAAAAATTATTGCAGATTATACAAGAGAAAGCGGCGTTCGTGATCTTGACAGGCAGTTGGCTTCCATCATGCGTAACCTTGCCAGGCAATATGCAACAAAAGGTAAATTAAAACCGACCATCAGCGCCGGGGATGTTACCAAAATATTAGGCAAATCACGTTTCAGTAACGAGATGTATAAAACGGCGAATATGGCCGGAGTAGCGGTGGGGCTTGCATGGACGTATGTGGGAGGTGATATTTTATTTATTGAAACCACCACCAGTGATAATGGAAAAGGTGAGCTGAAACTTACCGGTAATCTTGGTAATGTAATGAAAGAAAGCGCCACAACCGCCATGACCTACCTGCAATCGAATGCAAAAAAGTATGGTATCGATCCTGAAATATTTACCAAGAAAAATGTGCACATCCATATTCCCGAAGGTGCAACGCCAAAGGACGGGCCAAGCGCTGGTATAACACTTATGACAGCACTCGCTTCTTCATTTACAGGCAAAAGAGTTAAGCCATATTTAGCTATGACAGGAGAGATAACTTTGAGAGGACAGGTGTTACCGGTTGGTGGCATTAAAGAAAAAGTACTGGCGGCAAAACGTGCCGGCCTGAAAGAAATAATTATGTGCTCATTAAATGAAAAAGATGTTCAGGAAATTGACCAGGCATTTATAAAGGGCTTAAAGATCAGTTATGTAAAAAACATGCAACAGGTGCTGGATATGGCGCTTGCATAGTAAATTTATCTGAACCAGGATTGGGGGAGATTTATTATAAAGAGACGGGTTGATCTTCCGGTAATTCTATAATAAATGTAGAACCTTCATTAAGCTGGCCTGTAGCTTTAATAAAACCATTGTGTTTATCAATGATCTTTTTACAAATTGATAATCCTACACCGGAGCCTTCAAATTCGTGGTAGCTGTGCAGCCGTTTAAACACCATAAAAATATCATCTGAATAGGCTGGATCAAAACCGATCCCGTTATCTGAAACAGAGATTCTATAATAGTTAGCGTTATTTTTAAGATCATTTATTTTTTCGCCATAAATATTTATTACCGGGGCAATATCTTTTTTCCTGAATTTTATTGCATTATTAATTAAGTTGTAAAAAAGCTGCCGCATTAAACCAGGCACCGCACAAATTACAGGCAAGCCATCAATATTTATTTGTGCATTGTTTTTTTCAATCTCTATTTCCAGTTCCAGCGCAGCTTCTGTTACCAGCTCATTAAGATCAGTGTTTACAAAATCATTTGCATTAACCGTTTGCCTTGAAAACTGCAGCAGGTCATTAATGAGCGACTGCATTCTTTGTGATGAGCTGATAATTTTTTTCAGGTACTTTTCTGTTTCTTTCTCATTACATTGCTTCAATAAAATTTTGTCACTGAAAACCATGATCTTTCTTAAAGGCTCCTGCAAATCGTGTGAAGCCACGTAGGCAAAGCGATCCAGCTCTTCGTTAACTGCCAGCAAATGCGTGTTATTTTCAATAAGCTGCTTATTCAAAAGCTTTATTTTCTCTTCCGATACTTTACGTTCTTCAATTTGCTTTTGTAATGATTTGTTTGCGTTTAATAATTGTTTTTCGTGAATAAGCAGTTGGTAGTTTTTACGATACAATTCCACAAAAACACCCACTTTGGCCCTTAATAAATCAGGATTAATTGGTTTATAAATGTAATCCACACCGCCCATCCTGTAACCCTTAAAAATCTGCTCTTCTTCCTGGTTGTGCGCTGTGATAAAGATGATGGGGATCTGTTTTAATTTATCACGTTCGTAAATTATAGTGGCCGTTTCAAAGCCATTGAGATCAGGCATTTGTACATCCATCAATATGAGGGAAAAATCGTGCTGCTTTAATAAAATCTTGAGTGCGGCCCTGCCGGAGTTGGCTTTTATAACAGTGTAACTGTCCTTCTCTAATAAAGTTTCAATGGAAAAGAGATTATCTTCCCTGTCATCTACCACCAAAATTTTTATATCAGATCTGTTGCCTGAATCCTTTTCATTTACCATTCCTGTTTCTATTTTTTATATAACCATACTCTCATTAGCGACATGAGCTGATCAATTTTTAAAGGCTTGGTTATATAATCAGATGCACCGGCCTCAATACATTTTTCCCTGTCACCCTTCATTGCTTTTGCTGTTACTGCAATAATAGGAAGGGTACTGTTCTTATGCTCTCTTCTTATTTTTTGCGTGGTTTCATAGCCATCCATTTCAGGCATCATAATATCCATAAGCACAATATCCACTTCATTATTTTCATTCAGGATATTCATTGCTTCTTTCCCGCTTTCGGCAGTAATAGTATTAATATTAAATCTTTCAAACGCCGTGGTAAGTGCAAAAAGGTTACGAACATCATCATCCACTACCAATACATTTTTATTGGTTAACACATCTTTTTTGGAGCGAAGATCTTCTATCATTTTTCTTTTTTCCGGTAGCAGATCTTTATGATCAATATGCAGCAGCATTACTGTTTCTTCCAGTAAAAGATCAATAGAGTTTACATCTTTCAATAATATCCTGTTAGCATATTGCTTGAGTTTATTTCTTTCTTTTACTGAAAATTCTTTGGCAGAATAAATGATCACGGGAGTCATTTCTAATTTTTTAATTGCGCTTATCTCTGTTACCAGTTCAAGCCCGGAAATATCAGGCAGCATAAAATCAACTATCAAACAATCGTATAAATTGTTTTTGATAAGTTCCAGTGCCTTCTTTCCAGAATTAATAATTTCTATTTCAATAAGATCACCGTTCTCTAAAATTTTCGCTACCTGTGAAGAATCCAGTTCATTATCTTCTACCAATAATAAACGCTTAGGCTTACGGCTGTGAAACTCAACAATATCAGCAAAGAGAACAGTTAATGCTTCTGTTTTCAGCGGCTTTAAATGAAAACTTCTTGCGCCACGCTGCATGGCCAGCAAACGGTTTTCCTCACCGGAGATAAGATGAACCGGTATGTGCCTGAAATTAATATCGTTTTTAAAGAGATCGAGTATACGCCATCCACTGGCATCAGGTAATTTTACATCGAGCGTAACTGCAACCGGCGTGAATTTATTAGCAAGCTCAAACACATCACCAAAGTTAGCGGCCACTACTACTTTCAGATCCATCTCATGCGCTTTCTCTATCATGATCTTTGCAAACCTGATATCATCTTCAACAACCAGTACTACTTTATCGGTGCTGAGAATATTATTCCTATCGTCTCCTATTTCATTTATTATCTCGTTAAGTATATTCAGATCTTTTGTTTCTGCAACTTTAATAGTTGGTACAGATTGAATAGCTACATCACCGGCAACTTCTTCAAGCTGGTATTCGCTAACGGTAAGATTAGTATGTTTTTCTTTTTTAGCTA
>JAQBNL010000045.1 GCA_028288585.1 Chitinophagaceae bacterium
TTGTTTCAGCAAAGGCGCAAACCATTCCAGCATGGAAAGTTACCATGTTGCAGGATTATATTGCTACATCAGATTCGGTATTGGTGATAAATTTTTGGGCAACATTTTGCAAACCCTGCAATGAGGAGATCCCTTATTTTCAAACTATAACCAATACATATAAAGAACAAAAAGTAAAACTGCTGTTGGTGAGTTTAGACCTAAAAGAAGAGTATCCAAATAAGATAAAGGCATTTGCGGCAAAGAATAATTATACCAATCAAATTGTGTGGCTTAATGAGACCAATGCAGATTACTTCTGCCCTAAGGTTGATAAAACATGGATGGGAGGAATTCCTTCAACTTTAATTATAAATCCTAAAACAGGATATAGAAAATTTTTTGAAGTACAATTAAAACCGGAAGTGTTTGAAAGAGAATTGAAGAAGGCGCTTTAAAGGTGCTCCACATTATTTTCTCTTAATTACACAACCAACACTTCTGCTTTCTTTTAAAGAAACTTCTTTTCCTGCAAGCAAATCATTCATCGCTTCTTTTAAATGTTGCCGTCCAACATTTGCTGCATCTGTAGGATTATCATCAATTGCTCCGTGGTATACAAGCTTCAGGTCTTTATTAAATAAAAAATTTTCAGGCGTTCTGTTAGCGCCAAAGGCATCGGCTATTTCATTGTTCTTGTCTACAACGTAATACCATTCATACTTCTGTTCCTTTGCATATTGCTGCATGGCTCCCAAACTGTTTCCACCCTCACGTTCGCCTTCATTAGAATTTAAAAGGATAACGCCGATATCATTGCGCAAAGCATATTTGCAAATGGCTTTAGTACGTTCCTGGTTCTTTATTACATATGGGCAGGTATTACAGGTAAACATAACCAGTAAACCATTTTTTCTTAAGGCGTCTTTCATGCTTATATCTTCATTACTTATTTCTTTCATTGTCACGTCAGCCTTTGGCAAAGAGCTTCCAATGGGAAGTACACCACCTGTAAATCTAAATGCCACCAACACTGCTACTAACAGGATAGCGGAAGAAAAAACGATGATATTCTTTTTCATATTGAAAAATTTAGAATACTAATGTAAGATTTTAAAACAAAAATATAGGTACCGTTTATGTAAGCGGAGATGCAGCAACTGATTTTTCTTCCAGTTTCCGCTGTTCCGCCATTGCCCGTAAGGAGTTTATACTCACATTAAATTCAAAGCCTATTAGGATAACCAATGAATTGAGAAAAATGAGAGTTCCCAATGCTATGATGGTTCCTATTGAGCCATACAAAACATTATACCTGTCAAAATTATTTAGAAATACAGAAAAGCCCAGTGTGGCAAGTATGCTTAAAAAAGTAGCTATCAGCGCTCCCGGCGACACTAATTTCCAGCGCTTTTGCATGGATGGTGCATATTTATAAATGAAGGCAAAAGAGTAAAAAACAAGAGCAATAATAAATATCCATTTGCCGTAAACAATAGCATCTCTTAATGCTACATTTTTTACTCCAACAATTTTTTTTAAAATATTGCTCTGCATAAATAACAGCACCAGGCACACTAATAAAAGGGTATAGAGAATAGCTGTTAACTTAATTGCTATCCATCTTTTGTGTAGGCCTTTTCGTTTTGCAAAACCAATATAATTTTTATTAAAGGAACGCATAACTCCCATCATCGCATTAGATGCAAAAAACAGTAACAGGATAAAGCCAAATGATAAAATACCAATCTTAGAGCCTACAAAGAAAAAGTCCACAAAATTTATTAATCCTTTATTGTAAGTTTTAGCCGGCACCATATCAACTATTAAATTATGCAGCTGTATTTGAATGCTTTTTTTGGGAATAAAAGGAAGATTGGGTATAAGTGTAAATAAAAAAAGACAGGTAGGAGGGATAGACATGATAAAATTAAAAGAGATAGCGGATGCTCTTTCGGTTAAGCCGGATATTCTTAACTGTTTCCTGAAAAATTTTATCACTTCATAAAGGGGTATGCCCTGAAATCCAGGCAATACCCAACTTTTACTTTTGTTTGATAAATATCTTAAAGGATGAAGATTTACAATTATGCGTGCCAGTTTTATCAAAATATTTTTATAAGATGTGATGCGAACCTATGTAAAATAATGTAAGATTTTAATATTAAGCTATGAAAGCTGTTGATAGGTTCGGAGTATCAATTTTGATTTTGCTGTTTTAATCTTATTACGCTGTCCAGCGCCTGTTGATAAGCCTTTGCAAACTTCATATGCTCATCGTAGCTCGAGGTAAAATTTGAATAGCCTGAAAAATCAGGTTTAGCAACAAAAAATAAATAGTTGGTAACAGGGGCATTTAAAACCGCATCAATAGTTTTAATAGAAGGGGTACAGATGGGTCCCGGGGGTAAGCCGGGATGTTGGTATGTATTATAAGGTGATGGATAGGAGAGATGCTTAAAATAAATGCGCTTTAATCCAAAATCTTTCATTGCAAATTTTACAGTAGGGTCTGCTGCCAGCTTCATTCCAGTTTTCATACGGTTGATATACACACTGGCAATTTTACCTTTGTCTTTTTCCTCATTGGTTTCTTCTTCTACAATTGAGGCCAATGTATAAACTTCTTTTTGAGAAAGGCCTAGGGCCGCAGCCTGTGCTTTTCTTTTTTCTGTCCAGAATTTTTGCTCTTCTGTAAATAGTTTTCTGAAAATACTTTGTGGAGTGTTATTCCATTTTAAGATATATGTATTTGGGATAACTGCCGTCATCACAGTGTTGCTATCCAGGTTGTATTTTGAAAGGGAGTCATTATTATTTAAAAAATGTAAAACTGATATTGAATCACATTCAAAATTATTACCAAGCTTCTTTGCAAAATCTTCTTTTGTTCTCAGTTTTGTGATAACCAGATTAACAGGGGCTTGATTTCCTGAACGCAGCATTCTTACAAGATTTACGAGACTCATCCCCTGGTTTATCCTGTATTTTCCCGGTTTAATTCCTTTATCATAGCCAAGATATTTTGCAACCTTATCAAACCATATTGTACCTGGAATAATTTTCTCCTGCAGTAAACTATCCTTTACGCTTTGGTAGCCCGAGCCTGTATGTATGTAAAAATATTTTCCTTCCGGCTCATTAATGGTTGGGCCCAATAAAATCCATCCAATGTATCCAACACCCAGTATAAGTAATATGAAAATGTATCCAATATATTTCCGTTTCTTTTTCATGGGGTGTGTATGCGCTAAAATTATGCAACAATAAGCTCTTGTTAATAAAAAACCCCGTCTTTAAAAGACAGGGCTTAAAAATTATGAAATTATTTTATTTTGCCGGTTGTGGTTGTGTATTATTTTGAGGTAACGGCACACTATTTTGTTTTGTAGCCGGGGAAGTTGCAGGAGCCTCATAATATTTATCACTGGCGGAACTGCCGGTCTTTGGAATAAATACTGCCGAGGTAAGACACAAAACCGCTACAATACCTGCAAAAAGCCATGTGCCTTTTTCCAATACGTCAGTAGTTTGTTTTACCCCCATCAATTGGTTCCCTATACCACCAAATGAAGAAGATAATCCGCCGCCTTTTGGGTTCTGAATTAAAATTATTAACCCCAGGATTATGGAAGCAAGAATTATTAAAGTGCCGAATACGTATAACATATTATGGTGTTTTTAAACTATCTATTTTGGCTGCAAAGTAAGCGCTTTTAGAGGGATTAATCAAACTTAATTTCTCATAAACCTCTATGGCTTTTTCAGTTTTATTCTGCTGTATTAAAACATTTGCCATAGCTTCTGTAACTACTTCTGCATCTGTGTTTGAATGTTCTGCTATCTGCTGTATATTTTTGTCAGTTTGTTCATCACCTGCAGGCAGGGTTTCCTTGTGAATTTTTTTCATGCTCTTAAGCCATTCAGTAAAGCTTTTCATTTGGTTGCCAAGCTTATCATTGGTAACAGGTTCATCAGTTAGTTTTATTCCCTGTGAGGCAAAGTAATCTGTTGTATGTAGTGGCTCAAAAGCAATGGATTCTTCTGTAGTGTTTGCCCGGGAAGATATTCCGGAAAGAGATTGTTGTATTTTCTCATTATGCTCTACATGTTCAGCAACATTTTCTGATATTTCAACAATATTATTTTTTACAATTGTTTCTTCTTTTGAAAGCAGGTGTAATTGCATATTTAGCCAGCCGGGGCTATTAAAAAACAATGCAATTTTAGTTGCCTGGTTTTCAAACAGGGTTGAATTATTTTTTTTATAGTATTGAAGTAAAGAAAGCTGCGCAGCCGAACACCATGGATATTTTTCAGTCATTTTTTCCACATGAGACGCATCTTTTGCAAGTGAAAAAATATCCAGGAATGGGTTGTTATTGCTCATATTAGTAAAAACAGGATTTACCAGTTTGAAAATATTTTATTAAATATTCCATCAACCAGATTTTTAATAATATCATTTCCTAATTGTGCTTCCGCTTCCTGCAAAGATTTTTGCGCATTAAAATCATAGTTGTTGGTAATGTCAGTTTCAAAATCTTTCTTTTGATCCAATGTGTTTTTAAATATTAAATGAAAAGAAACATTTAACCTGTTAGTGCTGGCACTTTGGTTTGTAATACCTGTTGTTGTTACACTGTAATCAGAAAGATAGCCGCTGATATCATAATGGGCCTCATCGCCGTTAATTTGCCTTAGCCTTGTTTGACCGATAATTTTTTGTTTTAATTTCTCTGTTAATTGCGGTGTTAGCTGGGGGTTTACATAACGTGCTTTATTCTCTAAGTAATTTACCCTGAAAGTTTTTACATCCGGCGGAATAGGAGAGGTATCCTTTGTGGAGTATTTGCAGGTAGCGAAGTTAAAAGCTACAAGCATTAAGCTGCACGCTACAAGTAATTTTAAATTAGAAAGTAATTTCATTGGTTGTGTATGAAATTTAATTTGAAGATTTTAAAGTGCATAATCTGTAACCTCATTGTTATTCATCTATATCATACTCTTTCAACTTTCGGTACAGTGTACGTTCGCTGATGCCAAGGTCAGCAGCTGCATCCTTACGTTTTCCCCTGTGCTTTTTTAATGCCTTAATAATTAGTTCTTTTTCCTTGTCCATAATACTAAGGGATTCTTCTACTTCTACATGTTGATGTATGTCGTTACCATTTAATATTACCGGTTGAGCAGATGGTGCTAAAGTATGTTGATTATCTGAATGGTACTCATTTAATGCATGCTCATGCTGGTAAGCATTTGCCTGTGCGATAGCAGGATTTTGTATCACTTCAAAAACCATCTTCTTTAACTCTGTTACATCTTTTTTCATGTCAAAAAAAAGTTTGTAAAGGATTTCTCTTTCGTTGGAAAATTCTTTTGGATTATTACCCGAGCTTCCTGAAACCAAAACAGGCAATCTTGAACTATTATCAGGCAAAAATTTTCTAAGAATGGGACCCGTGATTTGTTTATCCTGTGAAAGAACTGATATTTGTTCTGCAATATTTTTCAGTTCTCTTACATTGCCCGGCCATGGATAATTTATCAAAACATTTTTTGCCTCTTCATCCAACTGAACCGGGGGAGATTTATACTTTTCTGCAAAGTCTACTGCAAACTTTCTAAACAATAACGGGATATCTTCTTTCCTGTCACGCAATGCGGGAACTCTTATTGGAACTGTGTTTAACCTATAGTAAAGATCTTCCCTGAATTTACCTGCCTGTGTAAACTCCAGCAGATCTTTGTTTGACGCTGCAATAACCCTTACATCTGTTTTCTGCACTTTGGAAGAGCCTACACGAATATATTCTCCGGCTTCCAGTACACGTAATAATCTTGCCTGTGTGCCTAATGGCATTTCGCCAATCTCATCTAAAAAAATGGTTCCCCCGTTTACGGTTTCAAAATAACCTTTGCGGCTGTCAACTGCGCCGGTAAATGATCCTTTTTCATGTCCGAATAATTCTGAATCAATAGTGCCTTCTGGAATGGCGCCACAGTTTACGGCAATGAATGGATTATGTTTTCTTGCAGAAAGTGAATGAATGATAAGAGAGAATGCCTCTTTACCTACACCGCTTTCACCAGTGATCAAAACACTAAGATCAGTATTGGCAACCTGTACTGCGGTACCCAATGCATGGTTTAATGCCGGCGATGTGCCGATAATTCCAAATCTGTTTTTTATTGATTGTAGATCCATATATATCCTTCCGCTAAACGGATTTTAAATTTTTGATTTTAATAAGACCTGCATATTTAATTCTGAAATCCCACAATCCCATAACATCCTATAAATCCCAGTTCAGACAATTTTACCAATTAGTGTTCCTGCAGTGCATTCTGTTATCAATACATCAGCATAACTTCCTTTACTTAAATCATTATTTGTTTTTGGAAATACAACCACTTTATTGATGTCACTTCTGCCTGCCCAATGTTCATCGCTTTTTTTAGAATTCCCTTCAATTAAAACTTTAGCCGTTTTTCCAACTTCCTTTTGCATACTTGCCAAAGATTGAATACGGTGTAATGCAATTACTTCCTGTAACCTTCTTTTCTTTATTTCCTCAGGCACGTCATCTTCATATCTTCTCTCGGCAAGGGTTCCGGGCCTCTCAGAATAATAATACATATAAGCAAGATCATATTCACAATATTCCATCAGGCTCAAAGTTTCCTTATGATCTTCTTCCGTCTCAGTGCAAAATCCTGTTATCATATCTGTTGATAATCCGCAGCCAGGGAGTATCTCACGTATCCTGTTAATTTTAGAGATATACCATTCCCTTGTATATGTCCTGTTCATCATTTGAAGCATCCTGGTACTACCGCTTTGTACAGGCAGGTGAATGTATTTACAGATGTTACCATATTTAGCCATTGTAAATAAAACTTCATCAGTAATATCTTTGGGGTGAGAAGTAGAAAAACGAACACGAAGTAGTGGAGAAACCAAAGCAACTTTTTCAAGCAACTTTGCGAAAGAAACTATTTCATCTTTATCCTCGTCCACCCAATAATAGCTATCCACATTTTGACCGAGCAATGTTACTTCACGGTATCCTTGTGCAAACAGGTCTTCACATTCTTTAATAATTGAATGTGCATCGCGGCTTCTCTCTCTTCCTCTTGTAAATGGCACTACACAAAAGGAACACATATTATTGCAGCCCCTCATAATGCTTACGAACGCTGTAACACCATTGCTGTTTAAGCGAATCGGTGAAATATCTCCATATGTTTCTTCCCTGCTTAATAAAACATTCACTCCTTTTTGTCCCGTCTCAGCTTCTTCAATTAAGCCGGGTAATGATCTGTATGCATCCGGACCAACAACGAGGTCTACCAGTTTTTCTTCTTCAATAAATTTTGATTTTAGCCGCTCCGCCATGCAGCCTAATACGCCTACTAATAGCCCGGGATTTTCTTTTTTTAATTTCCTGAATTCCGTCAATCGCTTACGAACTGTGAGCTCCGCTTTTTCTCTTATAGAACATGTATTTAAAAAGATAAGATCAGCCTGTTCAAAATTCTGGGTTACACCAAATCCTCTATCTATTAAAATAGATGCTACTACTTCGCTGTCAGCAAAATTCATAGCACAGCCATAACTTTCTATATAAAATTTTTTTTGAGATGAAGCAGCCACAGCAAGAGCAGCAAATGCTTCTCCCTGCCTTTTCTCATCATGAACTTTATCGTGTGTTAACTCAAACATTATTCAAAAAATTAGCTGTCCCGGCCACTAGCCAGAGGGTTGCAAAGATATGAATTAAAGTTTGGTGACAGGATGGCAGAAGTGAATTTAAAGATAATTTTAGCTCAGGAAGCAAAGGAAAATCTTTTAGCCAGCCAGCTTTCTTTTACCGGGATGATCCAGTAGTTTAATAATTCCTGTTTTGTTTCAACTGTATTATTAAAATACAAAGTATCTGCATCTATAAATCCGTTTTCAATTGCATAGGTTAATTGGGAGAGTGGAAGCAACTGTATCCTTTCTTTTACTATGAAGGCAAGCATTTGCCTGTCAAATAAATTTACATTGTAATCCTGCTCAATATTTTTTATTAACCGTACCGAACTATCAGTACTGCAGCCGCTAACCCCGGTTGCAGTTTCGTCAGCCATTAAAATAATAAATTGACCGAAAAATAAATTTGCATATCCTGTTACTTTAGCCCCGTGGCTTAACCAGCTTTTAGTAAAGTTTTCAAGCAACTCTTCAATCTCCAATGCCTCAGGTAAAGTAAACAGCCTGTTGCATTGGTATATCCATACTCTTGAATTGATATTAAATTCTTCGGGAATCAAATCCTGGAAATGAAGGTTCATTTGGCAAAGATACAGCGCAAAATTTACACCATCGAAGCAGCAATCATCTCGGCAATATCCAACACTTTTACCTGCTCTTCTTTTTCATTTACTTTTACCCCGTCAGTAAGCATCGTCATGCAGAACGGGCAATTGGAAGCGATAACTTCAGCTCCCGTTTCTATGGCTTCATGGCTGCGTTCGGTATTAATTCTTATATCACCTTTTTCTTCTTCTTTAAACATTTGAGCGCCACCTGCGCCGCAGCACAAGCCATTACTCCTGCAGCGTTTCATTTCTACCAGTTCCACATCCAGGGCTTCCAACACTTTTCTCGGCGCTTCGTAAATATTATTGGCTCTTCCTAAATAACAGCTATCGTGGTAAGTAATTTTTTTTCCTTTAAACGACCCGCCTTCATTCATTTTTATTTTGCCATCATCTATTAGCAGCTGTAAAAATGTTGCATGATGTATCACTTCATAATTACCGCCTAATTCAGGATATTCATTCTTTAAAATATTAAAACAATGAGGGCATGCGGTAACAATTTTTTTAATTCCATATCCATTTAAAACCTGGATATTTTGGTATGCCATCATCTGGAACATAAATTCATTTCCTGCACGCCTTGCAGGGTCGCCGGTGCACATCTCTTCTTTACCAAGGATGGCATATTTAATTCCAACCTTATGTAAAATAGTAGCAAATGCTTTTGTTATCTTTTGTGCTCTCTGGTCAAAACTTCCTGCACATCCAACCCAGAACAAAACTTCAGGAGTTTCATTATTAGCTATCATTTCTGCCATGGTTGGTACCTGCATAAGAAATTTATATCGGGCTAAAATACAACAACATTTTCTTTTGAATGAAAGCAGTTGTCTTTAAAACTTATTTTTGCTCCTGTAAAAAAATATAAGTGAAGCAATTCTTTAAAAGAATAGTTGACTGGGAGCATTGGCCATTTAAAATATTATATGCACCCATATCTCCTGTGTGGCTATGGTACATTATCCGTTCAGGCTCGGTATGGTTCTTTACTCCCAGCAATCCAAAGCTAACTTTCGGCGGCATGGAAGGCGAGCCAAAACAGGAAATGCATGATCTGCTGCCGCAGCAATTTGCGCCTGCAACATTTAATGTATTGCCTGCAAGCGATTTTGAAGAGGTAAAAAAAAAATTACCTGAATACAAAATTGAATTTCCTCTAATTGTAAAGCCTGAAGTTGGAGGGCAGGGAATATTATTCAGAAAACTTGATACAGAAGATCAGTTAAGAAATTATCACAGTAAAGTGCCTGTTGAATATATTGTACAGGAGATGATAACATATCCAATGGAAGTAAGTGTGTTTTATTACCGGCTTCCTGATCAGCCCAAAGGTGTTGTCACCGGCTTTCTTCATAAAATTCCATTGCAGGTAACTGGTGATGGAAAACAAACCCTTCAGCAACTGATTAAGCAACATCCCAAGGCGTATAAAAGAGAAGCGGAATTACAAATTAAGCATGGAGCAAACTTTGATATTGTATTACGGCCCGGTGAAAAATATATGTTAAGTTATGCAGCCAACCATAACCGTGGCGCCCAATTTATTAATTTACAAAATGAAATTGACGACAGGCTGGTAAGCATCTTTGATAAAATAAGTATTAAGCTTAATGATTTTTTTTATGGACGCTATGATATATTGTGTGCATCAGTGGAAGACTTAAAACAGGAAAAGGATTTTTGTATCCTTGAATATAATGGCTGTGGCGCCGAACCCAATCATTTTTATGATACCGGCTATACATTGATAGAGGCTTACAAAGAAATATTAATGCATTGGAAAGTTCTTTATAAAATAAGCCGGTATAATCATAAGCAGGGGATAAAATACTGGCCGCTTATAAAAGGAGCTAAATTTTTAGCAGCAACCAAAAAACATTACCGGCGTATTAAAGAGGCAGATAAATTTATCTGACAACCAAAATCAATCGTATATCATCTTTAAATAAAAGTATGTCACGTTTAATATTAAGTTTCACTTTTCTAATTTTTTCTTTTGCAGCCATCTCACAAAAATATAAGCCTGCAGATGCCGGCAGTAAAGTTCATTTTACAATTAAGAATTTTGGAATAAATACAGGCGGCGATTTTTCAGGCTTATCAGGAAATATAAATTTTGTTCCCGCCAATATTA
>JAQBNL010000097.1 GCA_028288585.1 Chitinophagaceae bacterium
GCCATATTCTTTTTGATCACTTTATTATTTTTAAATAAAAGAATTTTATTTCCTTTTACAATTGCCCCGATAGTTTCATTGTACATACTTATTAATGCCAGGAGGCGGTGAACAACAGCTAATACAGCACCTGCAACTACCGTAGGAAAAAATGCAGAGGCACCTGTAACTGCCCTGCTGAGAATAGCGCCCAGCATAATAACAATGATCATATCGAATGCTGATTTTTGTCCGAATGCTCTCATGCCGGCCACACGAATAAGAAAAAGTGTTATAAAGAACATCACAAATGCACGGTCTCCCATTTGTAATGCATCCAGCTCTTTGCCCTCACCAAAAAGCTTATAAATTATTTCATTCATTTGGTCATTTGTTTTTTAATAAGTTTTAAAGCGCCGGCAGGGCCTTTATTCCCCAATGGCTTAAATTCTTTTTTACTCATTTCATTGTAAGTGATAAAAAAATTAATGATCTCTTTCACTAAATATTTATCAAGATCCCTGATGCTGTTGAAATCTTTATAGCGGTGAGATTCTACTGCAGCAGAAATAAGCCTGTCATTCCGCATTGTTTTACCATTTTTTTCGGTTTGCTCTGCTTTAATAACACCAAGCACTTTGCACTCGATAAGATTGCCCGGGTAGGATGGCTCATCCATTAAAACCAATACATCCAGGGGATCGCCATCCTCTCCCTTAGTGCCAGGGATGAAACCAAAATGCAATGGAAAATTTAAACCTTCGGGAAGAATTTTACTCAGTTTGAATAATTGTGTTTTGGGATCGAATGTATATTTATTACCGCTGTCTTTAGGCGTTTCGATAATTACATTTATATTTTTACTATCAGGTACAAATGTATTGGGCAGTTTCATAGCTCAACAGTTTGCAAAAGTCATACCGAGTAAGTGATAAGTAATAAGTGATAAGTAATAAGTGATAAGGAATGGTAGCATACTTTCGAAAATCCGTAACCCGTAACTCACATCTTCCATCTTACAAAAGCTTCCATAGCTGCATATTGCGTAAGGCCAAGCTGGCCGTAAAGTTTTGCTGTATTTGCATTTCGTTCTTCTGCTCTTTGCCAGAACTCCCTGTTATCATCACCCTGAAATGGAACACTGTCTTTTTGTGACTGGTGAATAAAAATTCCGTATCTTTTTTTTCTTACCTGGTCAGGACTCAAGGGTATAGCCATTTCAATTTCTGTAATATCCCATTCCTGCCATGCGCCTTTATAAAGCCATATCCAGCAGTCCTCGATCCACTTGTCGCCCTCATTTATTATTCTTGCTATTGCTTCTAAAACCACATCAAGACAAACCTTATGTGTGCCGTGAGGGTCTGCAAGATCGCCTGCACAAAAAACCTGGTGGGGTTTTATCTGCCGCAAAAGATCAACAGTAAGTTGAATGTCTTCTTCTCCCATCGGATTTTTTTCAATGGTACCTGTTTCATAAAAAGGAAGGTTCATAAAATGTATCTGCTCGTCTTTTAATCCAACATACTTACAGGTAGCCCGGGCTTCGCAGCGCCGTATCAATCCTTTTATAGTTCTTATTTCTTCACTGTCTTTTTCAGTTGATCTTTTTGAGTTTAAAAATGCCGTGGCATCATCCAGTATCTTCCTGCTCTTGGTATCATCAATTCCAAAAATATTTTCAAAGCCTACTGCAAAATCAATAAACCGGGTTACAAATTCATCTGTTACTGCAATGTTGCCGCTTGTCTGGTATCCAATATGCACTTCATGCCCCTGGTCGTGTAAGCGCATGAAAGTACCGCCCATACTTATTATATCATCATCAGGATGCGGAGAAAAGATCAGTACTTCTTTAGGGAATGGTTTGCCTCTTTCCGGATGCCTGCCATGTTCCTGTGTGGGCTTACCACCTGGCCAGCCTGTTATTGTATCACGCAGCATGTAATACACTTCCAGGTTTATTTCATAAGCATCTCCTTTTTCAGTTAAGAGATCACTTAAACCATAATCATTATAATCGTTATTGGTTAAACTTAAAACGGGCTTGCCTAATTTTAAAGCAAGGCTTACCACTGCACTGCGAACGATTTTTGGTGTCCATTCACATTCACCGGTAAGCCATGGTGATTTAAATCTTGTCAACTCGGATGCTGCAGCTTCATCTATTACGAAAGTGCAGTTATCATGGTTCTGCAGCAGCGATGCAGGCACATCTTCTGTGTCATCGTCTTCCACAGCTTTTTTAATAACAGGAGCTTTGTTTTGTCCCCATGCCATCAAAATAATTTCTTTTGATTTCATAATGGTACTGATGCCCATGGTTATGGCCATACGTGGCACCTGCGAAATTGTGCCGAACTCATGTGAATTAGCAAGACGTGTGGAGTTATCTAAAGTTATCAATCTTGTTTTTGAATAGATGGCGGAACCCGGCTCATTAAAACCGATATGACCATTAATGCCGATGCCAAGTATCTGCAGGTCTATCCCACCGGCCTCTTCAATTTTTTTCTCATATTGTAATGCATGTTCTTTTACTTTTTCCTTAGGCAATGTTCCATCAGGCAAAAAATAATTATTGGGATCAATATCAGTTTGCTCAAACAAATACTTCCTCATAAAATAATGGTAGCTCTGCAATGCATTTGCTTCCATTGGATAATACTGGTCAAGATTAAAAGTGATAACGTTCTTAAAGCTTAATCCTTCCTGCTGGTGCATCCGCACAAGTTCTGCATATAAGGTTTTGGGAGAAGAACCAGTGGCAAGACCGATAACACACTTCTCACCTTTAGCTTCTTTTTCCTTTATACGGTCAGCAATTATATTGGCAACATATATAGAACCTTCCTTAGGAGAGAGGAATATTTTTACAGGAATTTTTTCTAATGAATCAGTAAGATCGATCCTTGGCCGCATAAAAGTGAATTTGGGTAAAATTATTTAATTTTTGTCTGAACCATGATTTGGGCTGATTATAGGATTAAATAGATATACCGTATTTGGAATTATAATTACTTCCCTTTTCTTAGTAATCTTTTTAATCCGCCCCAATCATGGTTCAGACTATTATGTGTATCAGTTACCTTATTTGTAATGGAGTAATGGTGCTGAATATTGTTATCAGCAAAAAAATGAAACGAAGATAAGTTGAATGGTAATTATTTTTTTCAATACCTTAATTGCCTGGTAAACAAGATTACGGGCAGCCTGGTAATTTATGTTCATGATCTCGCCTACCTCTTCATAACTTAAATTCTGATGAAATTTTAAATAGATTATTTCTTTTTGGCGGGCAGATAATTCCTGCATGGCATTAAAAACTTTTTGTGCAAGCGCTGCATTTTCCTGGTCATTTATCAAAAGCATTTCATGGCTTATTTCAAATTCGTTTTGATGAATTTCGGGGAGAAGACTGATTGTTTTACCTGCTTTGCCAATTGCCTTTATCAACTTGAATTTGAAAGCTCTGAAAAAATAGGCTTTAAGCGAAAGGATCTCGGCTTTGCCCTGGGTACGCCATAAATCAATAAAAAGTTCCTGGATGCAGTCTTCTATAATGGCATGGTCATCTGTAATTTTGCAGCCATAATTAAAAAGGTCGCTGTAATAATTTTTAAACAGGGATACAAAAGATTCCGCATCTCCATTTCTGAAATGATCCCATAATATAATATCTCTATCAGTATTGGTTATTGCCATAATGTTCTTCTCCTTAACACGTGAGGCGACAAATACTTTATAAGCGGAAAGAATAAAGAATGCCGGCAAAAACGAAAATATAATTTTTTTTTCCTAATAAGTGATTACAAATTGTTCATACCCTACACTTAGTAAGTATAAAGGGTAAAAAATATGAATGATAATTACAGCTTGATAGAAGATTTTATAGCAGATCAAAGTTTTCTTTCGTGGGTTTTTAAAACTAATAAACAAGATACAGCTGATTGGGATCTTTGGCTAAGCAATAATCCTGCAAAAGTTAAAATGGCAAATGAAGCAGCCTCCATTGTAAAGCTTATACAAATAAAAGACATTGCCGTAAGTAAGGAACAGCTTGCAGATGCAGAAGCAAAACTTCGTATTTCTTTGAAGCCTGATGCTACTTCTGCAAAAGTTATTAATATTAAAAGAAGAAAAATTTGGTATGCAGTTGCTGCCGTTCTAATAATATGTCTCGCCTTTGGATTAAGCTTCATTTTCACTCCTTCGGAAAAATCACAGCTTGCCACTACATACGGGGAGGTAAAGAAGGATAGGTTGCCGGATGGAACAGAAATTATCCTGAACGCACATAGTACAATAACCTATGGTAAACAATGGAAAACTGGCACTGAGCGTGAGGTTTGGATTAAAGGAGAGGCATTCTTCCATGTTAAAAAAACGGCGAATCACGATAAGTTTATAGTGCATACTGATGCATTTGATATCGAAGTTACCGGTACATCTTTTAATGTTATTAATACTGGCGGTAAAAGCAGTATCATATTAAAAGAAGGTTCTGTAAAAATACATCGCCCCGGTGTACAGGAAATATTGATGAAGCCGGGAGACCTTGTGGAATTCAGCAATAAACAAATTCAAAAGAAAACTATTACCAAAGATGATTACATAGCCTGGACTGATAATAAACTAGTATTTGATAATACTTCTTTAACGGAGATAGCAAATATTATTAAAGAACACTATGGGGTTGAAGTAAAACTTAAGGGAACCAACATTGCCGAAAAAACTATTACGGGTATAATGCCAAATAATAATCTCGAGGTTTTATTACAGGCGCTTAATGCAACACAGGATATTAAGGTAATCCATATAAAAGATTCTATTACTATTATAACTGAATAACAGGGTTTAAATAATTGTTCAAAAACTAAAAAGCTGCAAAATGAGAATGTTCAAACTTACACTATTACTGCTGTGTTTAATAAGTACTTTTTTATGCATTGATATGGCAAAGGCTTATGCACAAAATACTTATTCTTATAACACTGGTATTGCAAAGCATGCCAACTTTAAAAAACCTGACCTTTATTTACAAACGAATGAGAAAAATGAAAAGAGTAAACTCATTAATGTTTTAAAAGAACTTAATAAGGTTAAGGGCGTTTATTTTATGTTCTCCAACCAGTCGTTAAACAATAAAATTGTAAACCCTGTTGATGATATGAATGAGGATGTAGAAGTTATTTTAGATAAGATGCTTAAAAACACCTCTCTTTCTTACAAAAAAATTAATCCTAAAACATTTGTAATTGTTGCAGTAAAAGAAGCTAAAAATAATAATGAAATAATAAGCGCCTTCAATGAATTATCCCAGGGAACATTTGTGTTAGCAGATATTATTACCGGTAAAATTGTTGATAAAGAGGGTAACCCAATTTCGGGCGTAAGCGTAACAGTAAAAGGAAACAACAAAGGAACTTCTACTAATGCCAATGGATTATTCAGTATTGAAGCAAGCAAAGGTGCAGTATTGGTCTTTACTTCTGTAGGGTATGAAATGCAGGAAATAACTGTAGGAAATGATAATGACTATTCTGTTCAATTAATAGAAAAAGATAACCGGTTAAATGAAATAGTGGTAACTGCTTTGGGTATTCAGCGTAAAGCAAAAAGCTTAACCTACTCAACACAAATGGTAAGTAATTCTGACCTGACTACAGTAAAGGATGCCAATGTGATAAATAATCTTAACGGCAGAGTTGCAGGAGTTACCGTTAATAAAAGCGCTTCGGGCACAGGTGGATCTGCAAGAGTAATTCTTCGTGGCCAAAAATCTACCAGGGAAAACCAGCCATTGTATGTTATTGATGGTGTGCCAATGTCAAATTATTCACCTGCACAACCAACCGATATTTGGGGACAGGGAAGCGGTTCCGGCAGTGGCGGCAGGGATGGTGGTGACGGAATTTCCAACATCAACCCTGATGATATTGAAACCATAAGCGTATTAAAAGGTGCTGCTGCATCTGCACTATACGGCTCACAGGGAAATAACGGCGTTATTTTAATTACTACCAAAAAAGGAAAATCAGGCCTTGTTAAAGTAGATTTTTCTTCCTCATTTACATTAGATAAAGCAGCCTACATTCCAAAAATGCAATGGGATTATTTGCAGGGCAATGCAGGTGCAGCTTCCGCAGGTAGTTTTAGCTGGGGGCCTGCCGGTGGTTCTCCTGATCATGTAAAATCTTTTTTCAATACAGGCAGAACATGGATAAACAGTATCTCCGTAAGTGGCGGTACAGAAAAAGCACAGACTTATTTTTCTTATAGTAATACCAACAGCCAGGGCATTATGCCTACCAATATTTTCAACAGGCACAATTTTGCTGTAAGAGAAACTATGAAAATGCTGAATGATAAACTTACCCTGGATGCTAATGTAATTGTAGCATCACAAAAAGTAAATAACCGCCCAAGCAGTGGTTTGTATTATAATCCTTTAACTGGTTTATATCTTCTACCCCGCGGCCAGAATTTTAATAAATTTAAAAACAACTATGAATATTTTAGCCCAACGCGTAATGTTAATTTGCAAAACTGGTGGAACATTAATGTAGATGCAGGATTAACAGGGGATGATAACCAGCAAAATCCTTATTGGATATTAAACAGGGACAAGACAGAAGATAAATTATTCAGGGTTTTTGGTTCCCTTGTTTTAAAATATAAATTAACCGATAATTTGTCAATACAGGCAAGGGGTAATGTAGACAAATCAAATATCAATTATCAATTAAAAGCCTATGCCGGCACACAGGGAACTTTAGCAGATGGCAATGGCAGGTACACTTTAGACAAGCAGGATAATACCCAGATTTATGGTGATGTAATCGCTACTTACAATAAACAAATTACCAATAAAATTGGTTTAGTTGCTGCTGTTGGCTCCAGCATCCAGGATTTGCATTCAGGTTACCAGGATTTTTTTGATTCAAAAGGGGGCAACTTAACTTTTGCCAACCAGTTTCATGTTGGTAATATGAATTTAACACCTGGCAGTGGCTCCACTTATTTTCAGGCCGGTAACAGGAAACAAATACAATCTGTTTTTGCAAGCCTGAATTTTAATTTAGATAATAAATATTTTATAGATGTTACAGGCAGAAACGACTGGTCTTCAGCTTTAGCATTCACGCCTAAAAATAGTTATTTCTATCCTTCAGTTGGTGCTAATGCCATTCTAAGTGAGATAATTAAAATGCCTGCCGCAGTTAGCTTTGCAAAAATACGGGCAGCGTATGCACAGGTGGGTAGTGATGTTGCCACTTACTCCACAAACCCTTTAAATTTAATAAGAAATGGACAGCTGGTTTCAAATGATAAAGGACCATTACCCGGCACGTTTTTAAAACCTGAATTATCTACCTCTACCGAGGTTGGAACGGAGTGGCGTTTTATGAATAACCGTTTAGGGTTTGATGTTACGTGGTACCAGTCAAATACTAAAAATCAATATTTCGAATTATCATCAACTTCTTTAGGAACAGGTTTAAGTACCTTTTATTTAAATGCGGGGAATATTAAAAACTCGGGTATAGAAGCAACAATAGATTATAATAGTTCTGTAAGTAAAAATATTAAATGGAATACAGCGCTGAATATTACCGCCAATAAAAATAAAATTGTTGAACTGGCAACTCAAATACCACCCAACGTAAATTATAAAATAACTGATGGTGGTGTAAATAATTACAACCTGGTAATCCGTAAAGGTGGAAGTTTTGGGGATATAACCGGTATGCAGTTTTTAAGAGATGCCGCAGGGAATATAGTAGTGGACGCAACCACCGGGGCACCACAGGCGGGTACCTTTGGAGTGGTGGGTAATCCAAATCCTAAATTGGTTTTAGGATGGAACAATTCTTTTGCACTTAAAAATGGGTTGACAGTTAGTTTCTTAATCAATGGCCGTTTTGGTGGTAAAGTAATGAGTATTACACAGGCGGTTTTAGACCAGTATGGAGTAAGCCAGCAAAGTGCTGATGCCCGTAAAAATGGCGGTGTTAGCATTGCCGCATCAAAAGTAGGCGGCGGAGCTTATACCGGTAAAATACCTGCCGAGGTTTTTTTTACAACTGTAGGAGGAAGAGCAGGCATCACGGAATATTATATGTATGATGCTACCAACGTACGCTTACAGGAATTAGCGCTGGGATATAGAATAAAGTGGAAAAGCAATACTATTAAAGACATGCATCTCTCATTGGTAGGAAAGAATTTATTCTTCTTCACAAAAAAAGCACCATTTGATCCTGAAACAAGTATGAGCACAGGAAATGGATTGCAGGGAGTAGACGTATTTGGTTTGCCCTCAGTAAGAAGTTTTGGTTTAAACTTAAAAATGTCATTGTAATTTATAAAATAATACACATGAAAAAATATATAGATAAAATCAGAAGCTTAGGATTAATAGGATTAATACTTATTTATGGATTAAGCAGCTGTACAAAAAAGTTCGAAGAGTATAATACCAATCCTTTTGGCGTCAGCGACCAGGATTTAAATCCTGATGGAGCTTTGATTGTAGCTTCTTTACAAAATGCCCAGAAAAATATTTATGTAAACTCTCCTGCATGGATAACGCAGCTACAGCAAAATTTAATGGGAGATATTTACTCCGGTTATATGATGTCGCCCACTCCTTTTGCAGGCAACAGTAATAATATTACCTATAACCTGGTGGATGGATGGAACACCTGGGCCTGGCAACCTGCTTATACCGGCGTAATGTTGCCCATATCTAAAGTAGAGCCACTAACTAAAACAGCAGCACCTGATATTTATGCAATGGCAAAAATTATTAAGGTAGAAGCTATGCACAGGGTAAGTGATATTTTTGGCCCGATCATTTATACAAAGTATCGCCAGCCAAATTCAGATTTGGGGGTTGATTTTGATAGCCAGCAGGCTGCTTACACAGCATTTTTTGCAGACTTAAGTGAAGCAATCGGAATTCTTACTCCAAAGATTGGACAAGCTGCCAGTGCAAACTTTACAAAATCTGATTTGGTGTATGGGGGCAACTATGGTAAATGGGTACGCTTTGCAAATACCCTGCGTCTTCGCCTTGCATTGCGGATTGTAAAGGCAGATGCCGCGAAATCAAAAACAGAAGGAGAAGCAGCATTGGCAAACAGCGCAGGGCTATTAATCAACAATGCCGATAATTTTAATGTAGACCTTGGCACTAACCATCCTTTAAATGTAATGAATAATGAATGGGGAGATATAAGGATGGGGGCCCCGATGGAATCGATATTATCAGGCTATAATGATCCCCGGTTACCTAAATACTTTGTGCCTGCCGTTGATCCTGTTGTGGCGGGACAATATAAAGGGATAAGGCAGGGAATTAATATTGATGCAAAAAGCCGTTATGGCGATTTCTCAAAATTGGCAACCTTTACCAATTTTGCACAGATGATGACAAGTGCAGAAGCATCTTTTTTAAAGGCTGAAGCAGCCCTGCGTGGATGGACAGGTGCAGGCTCCGCACAAACAAATTACGAAGCAGGTATTCAGCGTTCCTTTGATCAATATGGATTAACGGGCGCCCCTGCATATTATAGCAATGCAGTTTTAAAACCTAATCCATACTTAGATCCAAAAGCAATTGTCCCGGGACAAAATGATGTATTAACAGGTTCACCATATTTAAGTACTATCACTATTAAATGGAATGCTGCTGCAACATTTAATGAAAACCTGGAACGTATAATTACACAAAAATGGATAAGTGTGTATCCTGACGGGCAGGAGGCATGGAGTGAATTTAGAAGAACCGGGTTCCCTAAACTTTTCCCGGTTATTGTAAATAGCAGTGGCGGTAAAATTTCTACAGCGGTTTTTATACGTCGTATTAATATGCCTACTGCTGAAGCAAATAATCCTGCATTACCTGCTGCCATTGCAACTTTAGGCGGGCCAGACAATGGAGGCACCAGGCTGTGGTGGGATAAACCTTAATTTTTTTGTTTTTTTAATAGCAATCACAAGGCTGTTCAATTCTTTGAGCGGCCCTTTTTTTATTAATTTGTACCGCTTTAATATTTAAAAACAAAAACAAAGCAAAACATCATCACTGGTATTGGATGTGGTATTATTGTAATTTAAAATTGAACTATGCGCTTTATTTTCCCGGGTATAATATTTATTTTTCTGTGCCTCATCTGCGGCTGCAATGCGGGCAAAGTAAAATTGTTTACTAAACTATCGGAAGATAATACGGGCATAGATTTCCGCAACCTGCTTAAAGAAGATAACCCCGAGTTCAATATCATTCTGTATCCATATTTTTATAATGGGGGAGGTATTGCAGTTGGCGATATTAATAATGATGGCTTACCTGATATTTGTTTTACCGGCAACATGGTAAAAAACCGGTTGTATTTAAATAAAGGCAATTTTAAATTTGAGGACATCACAGAAAAATCAGGTATTGCATCAAAAGAAGGATGGTGCACAGGTGTTACCATGGCGGATGTAAATGGAGATGGGAAACTTGATATTTATATTTGCCGTTCAGGATTATCAAATATTAATTTCAGGAAAAACTTATTATTCATTAATAACGGCGATCTCACTTTTACAGAAAAGGCCGAAGAGTATGGATTGGCAGATGCCGGTTATTCCACCCAGGCTTCATTTTTTGATTATGATAAAGATGGTGATCTTGACATGATCCTTATTAACCAAAGTACTCCCGGGTACTCAAAAGGCAGAATAGAATACCTGTACATGCGCATCCAGCCTGCCGACAGTACCTTAAAAAATAAATTATTCAGAAATGATAATGGGCATTATACAAACGTATCTGCACAGGCCGGTATTACAAGCAACCCTTTAAGCTTTAGTTTAGGGCTAAGTACAACTGACATTAATAAAGACGGATGGCCCGATATATATATTGCCAATGATTTTAAAGAGCCCGATTATTATTTTATCAATAACAGGGACGGAACTTTTACAGAACAATTGGGCAAAAGCTTTTCTCATACTTCTTTATATGGAATGGGTATTGATGTTGCAGATTATAACAATGATGGCTTTCCTGATCTTATTGAATTGGATATGTTGCCGGAAGGAAACCATGCCCAGAAAATGCACATGGGTATAGATGGGTTTGATCAATACAACCCGTTGTTTCAAAATGGTATGCCTTATCAGTACATGAAAAACAGTCTTCAGAAAAACAATGGCGACGGTACTTTCAGCGAAATCGGGCAACTGGCCGGCGTGTCAAATACTGATTGGAGCTGGAGTCCCCTGTTCTGTGATTTTGATAATGACGGCATGAAAGACCTGTTTGTGAGTAATGGATATAAAAGAGATAATACTGATATAGAGTTTCTAAAATATGCTATGGATAAATCAATTAAAATCCAGTTGGGTGACACTGCCGAAAGTGCCGCAGAATATATTTCGCACATGCCGGGTATAAAACCGGGCAGCTATATTTATCAAAATGCAGGCAATGATAAATTTGTAAATAAAATTAAAGATTGGGGGCTGGAGGAGAAAATATTTTCCAATGGCGCTATCTATGCTGACCTTGATAATGATGGGGATATGGACCTGGTAACAAACAATGTTGATGATTATGCAGGAGTGTATAAAAACAATTCAGAAACATTAAATAAAAATAATTTTCTTAAAATAAAATTGCAGGGAGAAGCAAAAAACAGTTTGGGCTTTGGCGCCAAAGTATATGTATGGAAAGATGGTAAATCATTTTACCAGGAAGAAAATCCTGTACGTGGTTACTGTTCTTCAGTGGATCCTGTATTGAATTTTGGCCTGGGTAAAATGGAAAATGCCGATTCTGTTTCGGTGATTTGGAATGATGATAAACAACAGGTTTTAAAAAATGTAAAGACCAATCAAACGTTAATTATAAAGCAGGCGGAAGCAAACAGTGCTTGGTATTTACCTGCCAACCCTGAAAAATATTTCTCTGAAATGAAGGACAGCGTTGATTTTACGCATGTTGAGAATGATTTCAATGATTTTGTAGTGCAGACTTTATTACCTTCTTATTTATCAAGACTCGGACCCTGCATGGCAACGGCAGATGTAAATAAAGATGGTAAGGAAGATATTTTTGCAGGTGGTGCAAAAGGTCAATCTGCACAATTATTCATCCAGGATGCTGATGGAAATTTTGTAAATAAACTGCAACCTGCGTTCGTAAAAGATTATTTAAGTGAAGATGTTGCTGCCATTTTTTTTGATGCTGATAAGGATGGGGATATGGATTTGTATGTTGGCAGCGGTGGCTATGAATTTCCGGAAAATGATCCGGCGCTGCAGGATAGGGTATACATAAATGACGGGCAAGGAAATTTTGCAAAAAAAGAAAGGACTTTACCATCCATGCTCATAACTACGGGTTGTGTAAAAGCTGCTGATATTGATGGTGATGGTGATATGGATTTGTTTGTTGGTGGAAGGTGTATGCCTGGTAAATATCCGCTTACACCCGAAAGCAAAATTTTATTGAATGATGGTACAGGAAATTTCACTGATGCAACTTCAATTGTTTGCCCGGCTATTGAACATATAGGTATGGTAACAGATGCACTTTGGTTAGATGTGAATAAGGATGGAACAAAAGATTTGATTATAGTGGGTGAGTGGATGTCGCCCAAAATTTTCATTAATCAAAAGGGAAAATTAACAGATGCATCGTCAACCTATATAAAATTTGCTGCCTATGGCTGGTGGAATAAAATTTATGCAGATGATTTTGATAATGATGGCGATACTGATTTAGTGCTTGGTAACCAGGGATGGAACAATCAATTTGCTGCCAGCGAACAAAAGCCTATGAATCTTTACTACAAAGACTTTGATGGCAATGGCTCTGTTGATCCTTTCATGTTTTATTACATTGGCGATACATCTTACCCCGCTTATTCAAGAGATGATGTTGTGCAGCAGGTGCCATTTCTAAATAAAAAATATTTGTATTATACCAATTATGCAGATGCAACTTTGCATGATATGTTTACCAAAGAACAATTAAATGATGCAGGAGAATTAAAAGCGAATAATCTTTCTACAATATATTTAGAAAATAAAGGAAATGAATTTGTGCCCAGGCAATTGCCGGCCGAAGCACAGTATGCGCCGGTGTATGCAATCACTTCTGCTGATGTAAATAAAGATGGAAATAAAGACCTGGTTTTGGCGGGTAATAATACGTGGACAAGAATAAAATTCGGCCGCTATGATGCCAGTCATGCTGTATTATTATTGGGAGATGGGAAAGGCAATTTTTCTTATGTGCCGCAATGGCAAAGTGGTTTTAATGTGCAGGGTAATGTGAGAAGCCTGGAGCGGATTAACAATACACTCATCTTTGGAATTAATAATAGTAAAATGATCAGTTACTCATTCAAATAACCTGGCTAAAGCTACTGTATCATTCTACCTCTATCTCATCAACAAACAGCCATGCAGGATTTCCTGCGCCGGCTTTACCTGTAGGAATAATTCCATAATTTTTTGCTATCACTTTTATGAATCTTGCTGAAACAGTATTCAATTTCTTTTCAATTTGCCTTTCGTTTGCCCATATGCCATTAGTACCGGGGTTTAAAATTCCCTGCGAAATAAAATTAACCCCATCAGCCGAAGTAAAAAATTCAACAGATGATGGAGGGTATATCCAGCTTCCTTCCTGTAATAAAACATTTAGTCTTATTTTATTAATATTTTCTTCTTTGCCAAAATCAATTACTGCTTCAAGATCTTTTCCTAAAAAGCCCAGCCACTCTGCTGATTGCGATAAACCTCTTTCGGTGATAACACCATTCACCAGCGTAAATGCCCCGCTTCCCGGGTAGCTTGAAGATGGTTGCTCTTTAAGGGTGATTTTTTTAGCCGTTGCTTTATTAAAAGAAAATTGTTGCCATAGCCATTTGCTTATTAATGTATGATCTTTCCTGGTTAACACTGCTCCATATTCTGCATTTTTATTTATTAAAACAGGTTGGGAATAATTAAAAGTTGCATTGGTTGTTTTACCTTTTACATAAATGATATTACCATCTATATTTTTGCTTTCCAGTTTCCATAAAACTCCATTATAATCCGGTGTTGGTAAAATGGATGCCTGTAAATTATAATAGGTGGTGCTGTAGTTTGCTCCCCAAAATTCATATCGTTTAATTAATGCAGGAAATCTTCTTTCAAAATCCTTCCAGTTACGTTTTTCTTTTGGGCTCCAAAGCACTTCGCTCAAGGCGCTCATTCTTGGAAATATCATGTACTCCACTTTTCCCGGGTTGGTCATATATTCTGTCCATACATTTCCCTGGGCGCCCAAAACATATTTTGCCTCATCTGCATTTAATCCTTTTGGGATTGGCTCATAACTATAAACCGTTTCCAGGGGAACATATCCGCCAATTGTAACGCTGTCTTCATTTTTACTTTGAGAATGGTCGAAGTAGCAATACTCCTGTGGACACATTATTACATCATGATGCGCTTTCGCTACAGCACTTCCTCCCTCTTCTCCCTGCCAGCTCATTACAGTTGCATTAGGTGCAAGGCCGCCTTCTAGGATTTCATTCCAGCCAATAATATTTCTACCCTTGCTGTTTAAATATTTTTCAATCCGTTGAATAAAATAACTCTGCAATCCATGCTCATCTTTTAATCCTTTTTCTTTTATTAATTGCTGGCAGAATGCTGAACGCTTCCAGTTTTCTTTAGGACATTCATCGCCGCCGATATGAATATATTTTGAAGGAAATAACTGCATTACTTCATCCAGTACATTCTCTAAAAAAGTAAAAGTGTATTCTGATGGAGAAAATACATCTTCAAAAACCCCCCATCCCTGTTGTACCTGTTTGCCTGTTCGTGGCCCTGCCCATGCAGTGCCCGCTGCAGGAATTGTTGGCTCATCAGGAAAGCAGCTTAATTGAGGATACGCTGCAATGGCAGCTGATGAATGCCCAGGCATTTCAATTTCTGGAATAACAGTAATGTATCTATCTGCTGCATATTTTACAATATCTTTTATTTCTTGCTGCGTATAATAGCCGCCATAGCGGGTTCCATTATTTCCATTACCGGGAAACCTGCCGGTAATAGTTCCATTCCTATATCCGCCAACAGAAGTAAGCCTGGGATATTTTTTAATCTCAATCCTCCATCCCTGGTCTTCGGTGAGGTGCCAATGAAATGTGTTGAGTTTGTGGTACGCTAAATAATCAATATATTTTTTTATAAAAGAAGGAGGAAAAAAATGACGACCAACATCAAGGTGCATTCCGCGGTAAGGGAAGCGGGGATAATCAGTAATGGTACAATATGGAATTTTAATTTCCTTTCTTTTTGCTAATGGAAATAGTTGTTGTAAAGTTTGAAAAGCATAAAACACTCCATTTTCCGTTCCGGTAATTTTAATGCCTTTCTTAGTTATTTCTATTTTATATCCTTCAGCAGTGGAATATTTTTTTTCATATTCTATAAAAATTTCTGTAGGTAAACCATATGAGTGCGTATTACCACTAATGAATTTCGTAAACCCGAAAGTTTTATTTAAAAATTTTTTGAATAATAATGTTGGATTTTTTCCTGAACTACCTTCTATTATAAATCCAACCGGTTCTTTTATTGTTAGATAGCCACCCGTAAATTTTATATCTACAGGCTGCGGCATGATATTTATCTCATTGATGGTTTGAGAAGATGATAGCAGTGAAATAAAAAGAACAGGTAACAGCAAAATTTTCTTCATAGTTATTTATTTAGAACAGGCAGTATTATTTTCGAATTATTTATTCCATCATGATAAATACGAATGCTGGCTTTTTGAAAATCTTTTTCATCTGCATGGTAGATATCAATAAATTTCTGCGGATTCCTGTCTGCCAAAGGAAACCAGCTGCTTTGTACCTGTATCATTATCCTGTGTCCTTTTTTAAATGTATGGGCAACATCTGGTAATTCCCATTTTACTTCGGTTATTTTATTCGGCGTAAATGGTTCAGGGGTTTCGAAACTGTTTCTGAATTTGCCTCTCATAATTTCTGCACGAACCAGCATTTCATACCCACCCATCGGGTAATTTTTCTCACTTCCTTTTATATTTTTACCGTATTCAAAATAATCAGGAAAAACATCAATAAGCTTTACTACAAAATCAGCATCAGTAGCAGAAATACTTGTCAACAGGTCAGCAATTACAGGGCCGGCAACGGTTATATCGGCGTTTAAAGTATCCGTTTGAAAAGTTAATACATCCGCCCGCCTTTCTGCAAAGCGCTGGTCATCGGTCATGTATTCTCTTGTTCTGCGGTTGTGCACATCTTCAGTATAAGGAACAGGATGCGCCGGGTCACTTATGTATTCATCAAAATCTTCAGAAGGTTTATTAGATGTAAATATGTTTTGAATTTTATCTGTGAGCGCTTTTATTTTTTCGCCTGTAGTTCCGGCATCCTTTGCAGGCTTTGGTTTGGGGGCAGTAAACGAAGCGCTGCCATTGGGCAATAAAAATAAACTGGTTGTTGCAGAATTTTGCGGAGGCCATTGATCATATTTTTTCCAATTGTTTTCTCCCGTAAAAAAAATATTTGCTTCTGCTATTTGGGAAATATTTCCTTTTCCTTTTAAATAATAATTAAAGAAGGGTATTTCAAGATTTTGCTGAAAATAGGCTGATGTATTGCTTTCAAAACGAACATTGCCCAGGTAACTTCCTTCGGCGCTCCATTGCCCGTGATACCAGGGCCCCATTACTATCTTACTATTGGTTTGAGGGCTTTGCTTTTCATTGGCCTTATAACTATTCCATGCTCCCCAGCAGTCTTCTGCATCAAACAGGCCGCCAACCCAAAGCATAGCAGGCTTTACATTATATAAACCAACCCTTGCATTTCGTGCTTTCCACCAATCATCATAATTGGGATGCTGGTACAATTCGTGCCAGAATTTTATGCTGTCACCAATTAATCTTCCAAAGTTTTTTAATGTGCCTGTTTGTAAAAAAAATTTGTAATTATCTTTTATAGGAGTGGTAAAGCCTGTACCATAATCCATTGTAGGTTTTGGATGTGGTTTACCAAATGTTGAATAAAATGAAAAGCCATCCATTACAAAAAATGCTCCCTTGTGATGAAAATCATCACCAATAAACCAATCAGTAACCGGCGCCTGCGGACTAACAGCTTTTAATGCAGGATGCCCGCTGAGTGCAGCTTCTGTAGAGTAAAAGCCGGGATATGAAGTGCCTATTACACCAACTTTTCCATTGTTACCCGGGATATTTTTTACCAGCCAGTCAATGGCATCATACGTATCGCTTGCCTCATCAATATCTTTATTCGTTTTTTTATTTGGATTAAAAGGCCTTACATCCACAAACTCACCTTCGCTCATATATCTTCCTCTTACATCCTGCGTAACTATTATATAATTTTCTTTTAGATAGGCAATGCGATACGTTTTCCATATTTCTGAAAATTTATCTTCTCCGTACGGTTTACAGGAATAGGGGGTACGGGTCATTAACACAGGATGTGTTTCAGTTTTATCTTTTGGAATATAAATGGCGGTAAACAATTTTATGCCATCCCTCATGGGTATGTATTTTTCAATTTTATAATAGTTATTTACAAACCATGTGCTGTCAGCATTTTGGGCTATAACCGAAAAAGAAATAAAAAACAGATAAATAATAAGAAAGAGAAATCTTTTCATGTAAATAATTTTTTTAGAATTCTAAATGTAAAGAAACTAAATTGTATGTATGAATAATAATGAAGAACTGATACAAACTTTTTACGATGCATTTGCACGATTGGATTATGCAACTATGCAAAATTGCTATGCTGATGATCCCATTTTTAATGATCCTGTATTTGGAATACTGCAGGGGGATGAAGCAGGAGCCATGTGGGAAATGCTATGTAAGAACGCAAAAGATTTTTCTTTACACGCTGATAAAATAGAAGTTGATGGAGAATATGGAACCTGTAACTGGACGGCAACGTACACATTTTCAAAAACAGGGAGAATAGTAGTGAACAAAGTAAAAGCCCACATGCGAATTGAAAATGGTAAGATAACAGAGCATACTGATGAGTTTGATATTTATAAATGGAGCAGGCAGGCCCTGGGCTTGCCCGGAATATTGCTGGGATGGAGCGGGTATTTAAAAAATAAGATCAGGTATGATGCAAAACAAAAATTGCAGCGGTTTATAAACGATAAACGATAAACGATAAACGATAAACGTAACCGGTAACCGGTGATGAGTGATGGGTAAAGTTGCAAATAGGGAAAAGAGTTTGTATTTTTCTAAAACTAAATTCTTAACCAAAACTATTTTTATGACACAAACTTTTAGCGAGCTTAACTGGATAGCAATATTAGTTGGCACTATAGGCTACTTTGCTTTAGGTGCTATTTGGTATTCTTTTTTATTCCAGAAAAAATGGATAGCCTACAATAAAATTGATATGAGTGATCCAAATGGTAAAAAAGGCGTAGGCGCTATAATGTTCGCCTCATTTATTTTAATGTTTGTTACCAGTTTGGGGATAGCCATTTTGGTAAACAGGATAGGCGTGTGGAGCTGGATGAGCGGCGTAAAGCTTGGTGCATTTACAGGCGTATGTTTTGCCTGTACTTCTATGGGTATTAATATGCTTTACGAAAAAAAACCGCTTGGATTATTTTTTATTAATGGCGCTTACCAGGTTTTGGGAAACATTATTGCTGCAGTAATAATTGTTTGCTGGCAATGATTACAAATTGGCAATAAGCAATCTGTAAAACATAAATTATTGCCTATCGCTATTTGCTTATTGTTAAATGCCTGTTAATCAACCTTTGTTATCTTAAGTAAATTAGTTGGCATATGCAGATCAATGGGTATGCTGCTTGTATTTACAACCAGGTCACCTGCCTTTAAAAAACCTCTTTCTTTCAAAATATTTATCTGGTCAAAAATTATATCATCAAGACTATGTTCTTCTGCATAGAAAAATGCTCTTACACCCCAGCTAAGACTTAACTGGTTAATTAAACTTTTTTCCTTGCTAAAAATATAGAGTAACGATTTGGGGCGGTAACTGCTGAGCATAAAAGCAGTATAACCGCTTTGTGTCATTCCTATCAACGCTTCAGCCTGCACATCCTGTGCAAGTTTGCATGCGCTGTAACATAATGCATCACTTAAAAAAGATGGAGAGTGCGATTGTGGTGCCAGTATATCATCACGATCGTAATCGTAGGCATTCTTTTCTACCTCTGCAATTATTTTACACATGGTTTCTATTACCAGTGTAGGATGATGGCCTGTAGCGGTTTCACCACTGAGCATTAAAGCATCTGCACCTTCCAATACAGCATTTGCAACATCTGTTATTTCGCTGCGGTTTGGTTTTATACGATCGATCATGCTTTCCATCATTTGTGTTGCTACAATAACAGGCTTAGCCCGGTGCATACATTTACGGATGATCTCTTTTTGTATCAGCGGAACTTTTTCAACCGGCAGTTCAACACCAAGATCGCCACGGGCAATCATTATTCCATCACTTTCAATAATAATATCACGGATGTTTAAAACAGCTTCAGGCTTTTCAATTTTTGCAATCACTTTTGATTTGCAGTTCCTTTCTTTTAAAATATCTTTTAACCCGGAAATATCTTTTACCTGCCGAACAAATGAAAGTGCAATCCAGTCTACATTTTGCCCTATGATAAAATCAAGATCAACCAGGTCTTTTTCTGTTAAGGCCGGCAGTGAAATTTTTGTGTCAGGAAGATTTATTCCTTTGTTGGAAGACAGGATGCCTCCCATTATCACCACAACTTTTACATCGTTGTTAGCAGCAATTTCTACAACCCGTACTTCCAGTTTGCCATCATCAATCATTATACAGTCACCATGTTTTACATCGGAATGCAGGTTAGGATAACTAACATATATCCTTTCCATGGTACCGATACATTTCTCATTCGTGAATGTGAGTATGTCGCCGGGCTTAACATCCAGGGCATCATTTTCTATCTGGCCCACGCGGAGTTTGGGTCCCTGCAGATCAGCAAGTATGGCAATGTTGTATGGTTCGGTATTATTTATCTGGCGGATAAGTTCAATAATCCTGGCCTTATCTGCATGTGTGCCATGAGAGAAGTTAAGCCGGAAAACATTTACACCTGCTTTTACCAGTTCTAAAAGTTTATCGTATGTATCGCAGGCAGGGCCTACGGTTGCAACAATTTTAGTTCTTTTGATAGTGTGTTCAATACCGGCCTGTTTATCCATATTCTTGTGGAGGTATTTTGATAAGTGTTTAGACATAATGTGAGTTGTGAATTGTCAGTTGTCAGTATTATTTTTACTAATCATACCGCTTAATAATTTAAATGTTTTTATAAATATCTTTAAAGGAGATTGTCAGTTGTAGGTGGTTCCGAATTTGAAAATGGCTCACAACTCACAACTGACCACTCACTATGATGATAATATTTTTACAATTTTCATCCAATCTTCACTTACTCTTTGCTTCTTTTTTACCGCTTCGTTTAATGGAATATAATGCATGCGGTTGTTAACTATACCAACAAATACGTTATACCTGCTTTCGAGCAAACACTCAACAGCTGCAAAACCCATCCGGCTTGCTACCAACCTGTCGAAACAACTGGGAGAGCCCCCGCGTTGAATATGGCCAAGTATACAAACCCTTACTTCCTGTTGCGGCAACCTCTCTTTTATAGCGTTTGCCACTTCGTTGGCCCCTCCAAATTTTCCTTCTGCAACTACAATAAGATTTACCAGTTTTTGTCTCCGCTCTTTTTCCATCAGGGCAGAAAGTATTCCTTCTATATCAGTTTCCTTTTCAGGTATTAAAATGTTTTCTGCACCGGTGGCAATGCCGCTGTGCAAAGCAATATAACCTGAATCACGGCCCATAACCTCGATAACGAATATCCGGTCGTGGGCATCCATAGTATCTCTTATTTTATCAATGGCTTCTACGGCTGTATTTACTGCAGTGTCAAAACCAATTGTAAAATCAGTTCCGGCAATGTCTTTATCAATTGTACCGGGTACACCTATGCAGGGAATATCAAATTCATTGCTGAATACCTGGGCGCCGCGGAAAGAGCCATCACCTCCAATTATCACTAGGCCATTTATGCCATGCTTTTTTAAATTTTCGTACGCTTTTTTTCTTCCTGCAGCATCAAAAAATTCTTTGCACCTGCCGGTTTTTAAAATAGTTCCGCCACGCTGAATAATATTGGCAACGCTCCTGCTTTCCATTTTAATGATATCATTGTCTATCATGCCGGCGTAGCCACGCATTATGCCATACACTTCAAGGTCAAAATAAATTCCTGTTCGTACTACTGCCCGTATAGCAGCATTCATTCCAGGGGAATCTCCGCCGGAAGTAAGGACGCCGATCTTTGTTACTTTTTTATCCATAATTTATAAGAAGTGTAAGCCTTTTTTTATAATTAAAGTGCAAAATTACATTTTTACGAACAAACATATTTTTTTTGACAGACTTGGAAACAATATTTAATTTCAGCCCAAATCAAAAAAAGAATGACAAAAAAATATTCGATCCTGTTTATTGCTATGATGATTATGCTGTCATCAATTGCACAGATAAAATACCCTGAAACCAGAAAAGTAACCCAGGTTGATGATTATTTTGGTACGAAAGTAAGTGACCCATACCGCTGGCTGGAAGATGATAAAAGTGATGAAACTGCCGCCTGGGTTGCCGCACAAAACAAAGTAACACAGGATTATCTTTCTAAAATTCCTTTTAGAGAGCAGGTACGCAAAAGGCTTGAAGAAATGTGGAATTATCCAAAATATGGTTCACCAAGAAAAGAAGGTGAATATTATTACTACTATAAAAATGATGGCCTGCAAAACCAAAGTATCCTGTATCGCCAAAAAGGATTGGAGGGCACTCCCGAGGTTTTTATTGATCCCAATACAATGAGCAAGGATGGAACTGCTGCTGTTGGATCACCTGCATTCAGCCAACATAAAAAGTATGCAGGTTATTTAATTGCACAGGCTGGCAGCGACTGGCAGGAAGGATATGTAATGGATGTTGCTTCCAAAAAACTATTGGATGATAAAATTCAATGGATAAAATTCAGCGGCATTACATGGAAAGGTGACGACGGTTTTTATTACAGCCGCTTTCCCGATGCTGATGAAAAAAGTAAACTAAGCAGGCAAAACCAGAACCAGGCAGTGTATTATCACAAGTTAGGCACGCCTCAATCTTCTGACGTTTTGATTTATGAAGATAAAGCGCATCCATTACGCAGTGCCACTGCAGACCTTACGGAAGACGAGCGCTTTCTTTTATTGTATATCTCCGAAGGAACAAGCGGAACCGAGATATGGGTTAAGGATCTTAAGAGCAATCAAAAAGATTTTTCTCTTTTAATAAAAGGTTTTGATACACAGGCGGGTGTTGTAGATAACGATGGCGACCGGTTACTTGTACATACCAATGCTGATGCACCCAATTATAAAGTAGTTTCCATCGATCCTAAAAATCCTGCGAAAGGGAACTGGCAAACCATAATACCCACCCGTACCAAATTTTTGAGCGGCGTTGGAACCGCAGGGGGTAAACTTTTTCTTAATTATTTAGAAGATGCCTCAAGCCGTGTTTATCAAACCAACTATAAAGGCATATTGGAAAGACAAATTCAATTACCGGGCATTGGCACTGCCGGTGGTTTTGGAGGCTATAACAATGATAAAGAAATATTCTACACATATTCATCATTCAATTACCCGCCTGCTATTTTCAGGTATGATATTGCAACCGGCAAATCAGAATTATTTCGCAGGGCTGAAGCAAAAATAAATGCAGATAATTATCAAACTGTTCAATCGTTTTTTACCAGTAAGGATGGCGCCAAAGTGCCTATGTTCATCACTTATAAAAAAGGGTTGAAGCTTGATGGCAACAATCCAACTTTAATTTATGGCTACGGCGGATTTAATATTCCTTCAACACCGGGCTTTAGTATTTCCAACGCTTTCTTTTTGGAGCAGGGCGGGGTATATGTTTTAGTAAACCTTCGCGGAGGAAATGAGTATGGAGAAGAATGGCATAAGGCAGGCATGCTGCAGAATAAACAAAATGTTTTTAATGATCTTATAGCGGCTGCTGAATTTCTTATTAAAACAAAATATACCAATCCGCAAAAGCTTGCCATGCGGGGCGGCAGTAATGGTGGTTTGCTGATAGGCGCAGTGATGAACCAGCGTCCTGATCTTTTTAAAGTTGCCATTCCGCAGGTTGGGGTTATGGATATGTTGCGCTATCATACTTTTACTATTGGTCATGCATGGGCAACCGAATATGGAAGAAGCGACAATGCTGAATATTTCCCCATTCTTTATAAATATTCTCCTTTGCATAATTTAAGAAAAGGAGTGAAGTATCCTGCAACGCTTATTACCACTGCCGATCATGATGACAGGGTAGTGCCTGCCCACAGCTTTAAATACGCTGCCACTTTACAGGAAGATAATGATGGCACCAACCCTACATTGATACGCATTGAAACCAAAGCCGGCCATGGCGCAGGAAAACCAACCAGCAAACAGATTGAAGAAACTGCCGACATCTGGAGCTTTATAATGTATAATTTGGGGATGGGGTTTAGGTAGGGAGTGGTGAATGATTTTTTTCAGTAGCAGGTAAATCAGAAAAGCTGGAATTGAAAAGAACGAAGCCAACTTACGCAATCTGTTTTTATTGCAGCAAACCCAATGTTGGGCGCCGTTTTAATTCTGTTCATCAAAGACTTCTTGCAATTCATCAGTTAATTGCTTTGCTAAATCTGGACGTTCATGAAATGCTGCAGGGGTATTTTGGAAAAGAGCTATTTGGAAATGATCTGATAGCTTTTCGGCTATCAGAGTTTGAATAGCATTAACCTTTGGATTAATTTCTGATTTTTCAGGTGGTATCATTCCCGCAACCGCTCTAAGTAGATAAACAGATGATGAAAGAGGACGAACTTCTTTCACGATGCTAACATAAGTAGAAACCTTATGATTTGCGAATATTTTACTGAATTCTTCTTCAATTTGCTTTTGACCATTCATTTGACTCCCATCAAAACCAATTGTATTACCATCAGAAGCAAATAATTTTGCAAAACTTGATGCACTATTGTTATTCCAGGCATTCAACAAATCTTTATAAATATTTCGAACTTCCTGTTCGTCATGATTGAGGTGTATTTCCATTACTTTTCGATTATTTTACTGTCAAATAAATGGCGCCCAACGGTTACGGCTTGCTGCTGTGCTGGTATTTTATAATGTCAAAGCCCGGAGCCGCAGCCGATTGAAAAACTGATGATGAAGATAACAACTAAAGCTCATTTATATTCTTCAGCCCGAACAAAAGCTGATAGTGAACGGAACGATGAGAATATGTTCGTCCAGCCAGCATAGTAGCAAACCGAATGTTGGCTGCCGTAACTTTTCTCGTCAGTCTTTTTTGTCCTTTGGTTTTGTCTTAATAATAACTCCAAATGATTTGTCAGAAATATTATAGTCCTTTTTTAATTTTTGTTTGTCAATTATGTTTAGTTCAATGAACATCTGATCGTCAATGCCTGAAAGGTCGCCTTCAAAATTTGTTTTCAAAACTTTGTCATTGAGAATATATATTACTGAACTGTCACTTTGTGGTGTCGGTACAGTTTTAAAATAGTCTGCTGATTTTGATTTGAAGAAGTTCCAGTATTTATTTCTTGCAAACTTTTTTGTCTCAACATACACAGCACCGAATTTGCCTTGTTCACCAACAAGCTTAATAGCATTTGTGTCCTTATAAACTGTCACAACAGCAATGTCGGTTGGCTGATATTCTTGCATTTCCATTCTTGTCACGTTAACGCTGTCAATGAAAAATACTGGGTCATTTAAAAATTGTTTGTAGCGTTCCGTTTTTTCAAAAATTCGATAACAAGAAATTAAAAGGTCAACAGCTTCGATTGGTTTGTCATAATAATATGCTTCATCAATTGGGAATTGTGGCTTTTTGGTCGTGTCAACTTTGACATAGAAAAATAAAGTGTCATTTGCAAAACTCCAATAGTCAGAACAGCCACGAGAACCCCAAGTGTCCTTTAATTTGGGATAAATATTGAAAACATCTTTGAGCTTTAAATCTCTTAAATCTATTGGTGTACCATCTGGTAAATTCCCTTTAAAGTCTTTCGTTAATCGAATTTTACTGACTTCATCGGAAGTTTGGTCTTTCTGGAAAATCATTCCTGGAAACTTGTCAGAGTAATATCCTTTTCCATTTTCAAAACGACTGTCTTGCGAAATACATTTTTTTCCTAAGTCCATTTCTTCAACTTCGATTGGTTTGAAGTCGTTGCTTAGTTTTTGCAAGTCAGGTAATGTTGTTTGGCATAAACAAAAACCCGAAACAGTTATCTTCTTAGCAAGTGAAGTGTCTAACAATGAGGTTTGGTCATTAGTTTGAGAGTGTCCCGTCAAAGTGTAAAAAGCAAGAAGAAAAATAAAAACTGTTTTGAATTTCATGGTCTAGATGTTATGGCAGCCAACGTTTAGGTATTGCCGAAGGCGGGATATTTTATAATGTCCAGCCCGGAACTAAAGATAAATAGAATTACAAAAGCTGATAAACATTTTATTGACGCAGCGAAGCAAGTCAAGCCCGAACCGATGCTGATAGGGAAATGCAGATGATGGTATATTCTTCAGCCCCGCTTTTGGCAATACGATGTTAGCGGCTGTTTTTGTCGGGGTTAGAAATTGTTTCCATTAGTTGAGTCTTATTTTTATTCATGAGTGATAAAATATATTTCTTTTCAACATTGTCAAATGCTGAGTCATCCGGCTGAGTGTCATAAAGATTTTTTAGGATTTTGTTTGCTTGTATTAAGTCACCTAACATAATTAAGTTAATTGCTTTGTTAGTTGTTAGCATTACATAATCTCTGTTGGTTGTACTCATGGTATCCAGAACACTATTACATATTGTCAACGCTTTTTGAAAGTTTGATTTTGATGAAATAGTATCACCAATTATTTCATAAAGATTTCCCTTCATCATGAAAAGGTCATGTGCATTTGGGCGCAGCCTCAGTAATTCATTAACAGTCAAGATTGCTTTATCATATTGTTTCAATCCGTATAAGAACATCAATTTATTGTCATACGCTAAAAAATTATTGCTGTCAATGGCTGTAGCGCTGTCCAGCAATAAAAGCGCTTTTCTACAACTATCTGGATTATCAGTAAAGCGGATTAATGGTATGATTTGATTGTTCAGTCTAACAGCTTCGGGGTTAGCTTTATATTTTGCTGGTTGTTGTCCGCAAGAACAAAGCCCGATAAATAAAAGGAAAGTTATAAATTTTAGAGTCGTCATAATATAGCCGCTAACGTCCAGGGCTTTATGCTGTTGGGATATTTACCAATGTCCTGCCCGGAACCGCTGCTAAATTTATAAATTAACGTTCATTTTTTTTACTAAAGTTCAAAAATGCTAGTCAAGCCCAAACTGAAGACTGGCTTTGCTTTTAGCTGATGTTTATTGGTCAAGCCCCAATAGCATAAAACCCACTGTTGGCTGCTGGCAAAGTTTTAGAGTTTCTCAAAATATTTGTCTTTAAATTGATATCGTATTTTTTTATTCGTCACTTTTGAGTCTTCAAGTATAACTGGGATACTTATAATTTTATTTGCTTTGTCATACTCAATATAAAAGTCCGGAACGTCTCTGTCTCTATTCGATGAAGCTGTTAAATCAACTTCGTATCCTAACTGATTTTTAATGCTTGTATTTGTCTTAATTAATTTGGCGGTATCGTTAAGCTTTGAATTGTCAATAGAAAATATTTTAATTTTATGATAGGATAAGCCTGAACTTAGAACGGCCCTACTTTGAGTTATATAAAATTTCTTATTTCCTGAAATTATGTCGTCAACTTGGTTATAAAAGCATCCCGGATCACCTTCCTCATCTCTCTTTGGCTTGAAAATTTTTGAAAACACTTTTATGTCTGTTTTATATTGAAATACATTTCGAAAATTGTGCATTGTTCCTCCAGTCCAAGTATCCCAAGAGTAAATTCTAAAAAGACCATCCTCAGATGTCACAATTGTCAGACCACTGTCTGCAAGAGATTTGAAACTATATGAAATTGTTTGTGAATTTGAGGAAGTATATTTTAAAAGTAAACTTTCAAATAAATTATTTGCTTCTTCTAGCGAATCATAAGGATTAATTTTTTCATCGTCTGTCTTAAAGAATGCCCAGTAATTGATTTTATCAAATGCAGCAATCAATTTTTTGTCAATAGATTTTAAGTCTTGTCCAAATGCAGGTGTTAGGATAAAAAATAAAGAGATTGAGAGAATATGTTTCATGTTATAGGGTGTTCAAATTGCTAGCAGCCAACACATAAATATATGTACAAATCTTTTTACCTCAAACACTTTTTACATTGACAGTCAATATTAACTTGTTCATATTTTATGTTTACCTGGGCGGCTTTATGTACAAGCTAAATATCAAGATAATCAAGTGGGCTAGTTACTTTTTCTATCTGTGCTTTGCTTACATGGGTATATCTTACTGTGGTTTTAATACTATTGTGTCCCAGTAATTCCTGTATCAGTCTCAGGTCAGTTCCATTTTCCATTAAATGGGTTGCATAGCTATGCCGCATGGTATGGATACCGCCTTCAGTTTTTACACCTGCTTTTTCTTTTGCCCTGGAAAATACCATTTGCAAACTTCTATAGCCATATGGTTCTCCTGGCTGTCCTTCAAACAGCCATTTTTTTGGCTTGTATTGTATAAAATATAATCTTAATTGCTGTAATAATTTTTCTGATAAAACCACCTGCCTGTCTTTTTTCCCTTTGCCTCTCCTTATTTCAACCACCATTCTTGCAGAGTTGATATCTTTTATTTTTAAATTTATTATCTCCTGTAATCGCATGCCCGTTGCATAGGCCAACATCAACATGGTTTTATGCTTTTCATTGGCGGTAGCCTGTATTATTTTTTTCACCTGTTCCGTTGCATGAACTTTTGGAAGCTGCCAGGCCTTTTTGGGCCGCGGTATATACACTACTATTTGGGGCCGGCGTAATACTTTTTCAAAATAAAATTTAATTGCATTAATAGCTGTATGTGCCTGAGACTCGCTGTAATTTTTTTTCTGCAACAGGTATAATATGTACGATTTAATATGACTTTCCTGCATGTCATCAACGGGGAACTTATCTAAAAGTTTAAGAAGTACACTAAATTCAGTGCGATAGGTTTTAATGGTGTTTGTACTGTATGCTTTTAACTGAAGTGTTTTAATAAAAATATCAAGTGCATGCTGGTTTGCTGCACTTAAAAGATGCAGCATTACTTTTTGTGTTGCCGGTGGCAATACTGCAAGTGGCTTTTTTTTCTTTTCTTCCAATTGCCTTTTTAATGCAGACGTATCAAGTACAGCTAAGGAATTGATCTTTTCCCGGAGATGTATAACAGAAGTTTGTGCTGCAGGCAAGTGCCACTCTTTATGTGTCTGGCTCCATTTTACACCTGCTACCTGCCGTATGGCATTATTGATTTGTTTATTGTAAGTAAAGTCAGCAAATATTCTGTCTTCTCCATTGTGTTCTTTAATGTTTAAAGTTATTGTAACCATGAGTATGGTTACTAATTTATAAAATAATATTGAAACGTTGTTTCTGCTTCATTAAAAGATCACATCATTGCGGCAGTCCGCTGAAATTCACGAATATTTGATATTCGTAAACCTTTGTTTGCTCAGTCGTAGCCAGGTCTCCCAACGGGGACTCGGCGCAAAATTTAGAATTGACGCCGAGTCTCTTGCAGAAGACTCGGCTACGACTTGCGGGTAGTAAGGATAGCGTTCATTTGAAACGGGGACCGGGCTTAAAGCTGGTGCTGTTATTTGTCCACTATTTCAATGTCAAACAATCCTTTTTTAATATTAATTATGAGTCCGTCCTGGTTTTTTATCAATCCACTAAATATTCCCTGAAGCCTGTTATTTACTCTGGATAAAACTGTCAATTCAAAATTATCCAAATAGGTAGTGGCTGCATATGTATTTGTACCATAAACAAGATTGCCATTGGTATCGTAAAAGGGTCTTAAGCCGATCACATAGTTTATTTGAGCATTTTGAATATCACCCGCCTTGAACTTATAAGGCAGTGTTAGTGAATTAAGATTGGTCCCAACAAAAAATATAAATATTCTATTTTGAAAATCCTTAGGATTGAGGCGATGTAATTGAACCCACGGAGTTGAAGGTTTTGAATATCCATAATCGTCTTTTTCAGAAAGGTTATCCCCAATAGAAGTAAAATTAACGGTAGTGTCTTTTATTGTGGAATTCCCAAATACTATTGTTGGTATTTGATATTGAAACTTGATAATCCCTGTAGCATAGGGCTTATAAAATACGTCATCAAAAGGTATCTCTACAGTATCTTTTTTACAACCGTTTAGAGCAATAAGTCCAACAAATAATATCGATAAGTTAAAGCCTCTTTTCATATAGTTTGTTTTTTAATGTACAGCCGGTTACCGAAGATAATAGAATTACAAATGCTGGTTCATTTTATTGAATTTAGATTAAAAATCGCAATTTATGGTCCATTCACTTTTCGATTGTTTTTTGTATTGTTGAGTTACGTTACTGCAATTACACTTCAAAATAAGTATTTTGAATTCACATCCTCTCCGGCACTTTAATCCCCAGCAACTGCATACTGCTTTTAATAACATTCGCCGTCATAGTTGCAATGTGTAAACGCAGCTGTTTTTTTTCTTCGTTTTCTGCATTGGCAATGGAGTGCTCTGTATAAAATGAATTAAATGTTTTGGCAAGATGAAAAATATAATTCGCAATCACTGATGGATTTAATTCAGTTGACGCCTGCTCTATAATTTGTGAATATTGTTCAAGGGTTAATATCAATTCTTTTTCAAGAGGTAACAGTTCGGGATCTGTTTGCGATTGCCTATTGTCTTTTGACCATTGACCTGCCTTCCTCAACACCGATTGTATCCTTGCATACGTATACTGTACAAAGGGCCCGGTAAATCCGTGGAAATCTATGCTCTCTTCAGGGTTAAATACCATTCTCTTTTTAGGATCAACTCTTAGCAAATAGAACTTCATCGCTCCTAATCCTAACGTTTTGTATAATTCCTGTAATTCGTGGCTTTCAAAGTCCTTTACTTTGCCTAACTCTTCAGTATGATGTTTTGCGGTTGCTATCATTTCATCAACCATGTCATCAGCATCTACTACAGTTCCTTCACGGCTTTTCATTTTACCGGTAGGCAGCTCAACCATTCCATAACTCAAATGATAAATGCCATCGGCAAAAGGCATCCCGAGTTTTTTGCAGACGAGTTTTAAAACTTTCATGTGATAGTTTTGCTCATCACCAATTACATAAATGCTTTTACCCGGCTTGTATTCTTCATACTTTTGTTTTGCCAGGCCAATATCCTGTGTCATGTATACAGAAGTGCCATCACTTCTTAATAATAATTTTTCATCCAGCCCCTCATCAGTAAGGTCTATCCAAACACTGCCATCTTCTTTTTTAAACAAAATACCTTTTTGCAAACCTTCCTGCACAAAATCTTTTCCTAAAAGGTAGGTTTTGCTTTCATAATATGTTTTATCAAAGTCGCTGCCAATGCGCTTATAGGTTACATCAAATCCATCATACACCCATCCATTCATTTTATTCCAAAGCGCTATCACTTCAGGTTTATGATTTTCCCAATCCAGTAACATCTGTTGTGCTGCCTGCATTAGCGGCGCCTGTTTTTCCGCCTCATCTTTTGATATTCCTTTAGAAATTAATTCTTCCACCTGCTTTTTATATTCATCATTGAATCTTACATAATATTTTCCTACAAGATGATCTCCTTTTTCTCCGGTTGATTCAGGGGTTTCGCCATTGCCAAATAGCTGCCACGCTATCATGCTTTTACAAATATGAATTCCCCTGTCGTTTACAATGCATGTTTTTATTACATCATAGCCATTGGCTTTTAATATCTCTGCTACACTCCATCCCAAAAAATTATTTCTTAAATGCCCAAGATGCAAAGGCTTATTGGTATTAGGCGAAGAATATTCAACCATCATCCTTTTGCCATTAATTGCATGTTTACCAAAGCTTACATCGTTGTAATTTTTATTGAGCAGGTCAAGTAAATAATTATCTGTGATGGTAAGATTTAAAAATCCTTTTATCACGTTATATTTTGAGAAAACACCCGGATGATCTTTGATAAGTTTTTCTCCCAGTTCATTTCCTAATACTTCGGGAGACTTTTTTAAACTCTTGACCAAAGAAAATAATACAACAGTATAATTGCCTTCAAATTCCGGTTTGGTCTGGCTTACCTGGAAATCTTTTTCAGTAAAAGACTGGTTATATAAAGCCTGCAGGCTTTCTATGGCAACTGTTTGTAATGTGTGTACTATCGTCATTCATTAAAATCTTAGCTGTAAAAATACATGAAACGTTAGACGTGAGACGTGAGATGTTTCTACAAACCCTTGAATACTTTTTTCATTTTACGTTTTACATCTCATGATGTGTGTGGTTAAAAAAATCATAACCCTCAAAATCGTACATCTCATATCGTACATCCTACATCGTAAAAGCTTACCTTTGCGCCTCTTAAAAAAGGCAGTAAATGATTAGTGTAAACAATGTAACGCTTGCATACGGTAAAAGGGTTTTGTTTGATGAGGTAAATCTTGGTTTCACCAAAGGGAACTGCTATGGAGTTATAGGCGCAAATGGTGCAGGCAAATCAACATTTTTAAAAATCATCAGTGGCGAAATAGAACCCAATAAAGGAAATATAAGTATTTCTCCCGGAGAACGTATGGCTGTTCTAAGGCAGGACCAGTTTGAATTTGATGAGGTATCAGTTTTGGATACTGTTTTAATGGGGCATAAAAAGATGTGGGATATCCGGCATGAAAAAGATGCCATCTATTTAAAGGAAGATTTTAGTGAAGCTGATGGAATGAAAGCGGCTCATCTTGAAGAGGAGTTTGGAGAAATGGGAGGATATACTGCAGAAAGTGATGCCGCCAGTTTATTGAGTGAGTTAGGTGTAAAAGATGAATTTCATCAAACATTGATGAAGGATATTGGCGCAAATGTAAAAGTAAGAGTACTGCTTGCGCAGGCGCTTTTTGGCAATCCTGATATTTTATTATTGGATGAGCCTACCAACAACCTTGATGTGGAAACCATTTCATGGCTTGAAAATTTCCTGGCCGATTATCAGAATATTGTTTTGGTGGTGAGTCACGATCGGCACTTTTTAGATGCAGTGTGTACGCATGTTGCAGACGTTGACAAAAAGAAAATAAAAATTTACACAGGTAACTATACTTTTTGGTACGAGAGCAGCCAGCTGGCAGCAAGGCAGGCAACTGATAAAAATAAAAAGCAGGAAGAGAAGAAAAAAGACCTGCTTGAATTTATTGCCCGGTTCAGTGCCAATGCATCAAAAAGCAAACAGGCAACATCACGTAAAAAGGCATTGGATAAACTGGTATTTGAAGATATTACTGCAAGCAACCGGAAATATCCAGGGATAATTTTTAAGCCTGAAAGAGATGCCGGTAATCAAATTTTAAATGTTCAAAAGCTTTCCAAAAAAAGCGACGGCAGAACATTGTTCAATAATATTTCTTTTGATGTTGTGAAGGGACAGAAGATAGCTTTTTTAAGCCGTGACCCTGTTGCACTTACTTCTTTCTTTGAAATAATTAATAACAGGATGCAGCCTGACAGCGGGAAAGTTGAATGGGGAACCACCATTACAACCGCCTATCTGCCCAATGATAATACAGAATTTTTTACCGGCTCACTAACGTTGATGGATTGGCTAAGGCAATATGTTCCGCCTTATGTAAAGGATGTGGATGAAGATTTTTTAAGAGGATTTTTAGGAAAGATGTTATTCAGCGGAGATGAGATATTGAAGAAAACAAATGTGCTAAGCGGCGGTGAAAAAGTTCGCTGCATGGTTAGCCGGATGATGCTGCAAAATCCTAATGTTATAATTCTTGATGAGCCGACCAACCATCTTGACCTGGAAAGTATCACTGCATTTAATGATGGCATGATAACCTTCCCCGGCATAGTTTTATTTACCACACATGATCACCAGTTTATGCAAACGGTTGCCAACCGTATCATCGAGATAACGCCAAAGGGTTTAATAGACCGTTTATATACGTATGATGAATACATCGCTGACGAAAGAATAAAAGTACTGCAGGACGAAATGTACAATTAACAAAACATAGGCTTATAGTCTTTGGCACGATTTTTAACTTTATCCCATAAAAAAAATCTTTATGAAAACAATGCTCGTATTATTTTTCGCAATTTTTCTAACTGTAACTTCTGTAAATGCACAAACAACCGGTTCTGATTACAAAACCGCACTGGGCATAAAATTTTATCCCACCGCTGTAACCTTAAAACATTTCATATCAGGTAAGAATGCTTTGGAAGGACTGGGATATTTTTTTAATTATGGGGCAAGAATTACCGGGTTATATGAAATACATGGCAATATCAATAATGCCGGTGGTTTAAAATGGTATGTAGGTCCCGGGGCGCACATTGGCTTTTATAATACTAAGTATGGCGGTGGAACCAGCATAGGTGTTGATGGTGTTTTGGGCCTGGATTATAAAATAAATTCTGCTCCTATTAACCTGTCACTCGACTGGCAGCCTTCAATTGAATTTGGAAACGGATTTAATAATGGCTTTTCAGGTAACTGGGGTGGGATAGCCATCAGGTACGTACTCAACTAAATCTATTTTTATATAATTAATCCCGGTATTACAACCGGGATTTTTTTATTTAATAATGTTGTAACTATCTTCGGTTATAAATAATTGTGTTGCAAAACAAAATAAAGCAATTCATAGATCAGTTTTATCCTCCTTTTAAAAGGCTGATGCCGATTCGTACTTTCAGGTATGCAGTATGCGGAGGAAGCAATATGCTGCTGGATATTTTTGTGTATTATATCAGCTATAATTTTATTCTTCATAAGGAAATCCTTGATCTTGGTTTCATTGCATTTAAACCACATATCGCTGCGCTTTGGATAGCATTCTGCATAAGTTTTCCGATTGGTTTTTTACTTTCTAAATACGTTGTGTTTACAAAGTCTGAGTTAAGAGGACGGGTACAGCTTTTCAGGTATTTATTAATTGTAGGCGTAAACCTGATACTGAACTATGCTTTTTTAAAAACGCTTGTAGAGTATATGAATTTTTATCCGACTATAGCCAGGATATTTACTACCTGCATTATCGTGACTTTTAGTTTTCTCTCACAAAAACATTTTACTTTTAAAGAAAGGAAAGAAAGCCATGAGATATAGTAAATGTCTGAATCCTGATTTGAAGAGATTAAAAGGGATTAATATGAAAGAAAAAATATAATACCTGCTTCTTTTTTTTTTGAAAAAGAAGATACAATAAAAATATAAACTGCATTAATCTTATTAATCTAATAATCCAATAAATCATGGTTCAGACAATTTTATATGTAGACCCCGGCAGCGGAAGCTATCTTATTCAAATAATAATAGCAGGTGTTTTAGGTGCTGTATTTTATATAAAAACGTTTTGGTATAAAATAAAATCAATATTCACTAAGAAAAAATCCGGCGAGGATGATGGTATAGAAAGTGAATAAATTTTTACTGGTAGATAATTATCCATGCTTTCTGCTTCCTGTTGCATTAGTATATGATGTATTGATAAATCAATGAGATCTTTAAAAAAAATACCTCTCTTTCTTTTTTTACTTCCCTTATTTTTTTGTTTACACGGCAGTGTTGAAAATTTTGGGTATGTAACAGCCTCCGGAGTAATTAAGCTATGCCTTATCATTTTAGCTGTATTGCTTCTTTTCTTTTTTATAATAAAATATTTTACAAAAGACCTTGTTTTTTCTGCCCTCATCGTTTTTTATATTGGGGTATGGAATTTATTTTTTGGCGCCTTGCAGGATTGGTTAAAAAGCAGGCATATTTTATTATGGCTGGGCAGCTATTCTGTATTGCTTCCCGTGTTGCTTGTAAGTACAATCACCTGGATAATTTTATTAAAAAGAAATAAAAATTTTCAAAATAAATTACTTTATTACTTTAATATTTTACTGCTCATCTATTGCGCTTATGATATTTCTATCCTGATAATTAAATCTTTTAACCACGATAAAAAAACACAGAAAACTCCTGTTGCTTTTAATTATGCTGCGGTTAAGTCAAGGCCCAATGTATATTATTTATTATTTGATGGTTACCCCGGTTATAAAAGTTTGAAAGACAGGTTTGGATATGCAAACGATTCTCTTTATTCCTACTTTAATAAGAATGGTTTCGGAATATTGCCAACCTTTTCCAATTATAATTTAACTTATTTCAGCCTGTCTGCTGTATTTAATATGCAATACACGCAAGAAGGATTTAATTCGGCCTCCGTTACAGAAAAAGATTACCTGCACCAAATGGTGGAGGTTAAAAATGGAAAAGTTTTTTCCATTTTTTCTAAAATGGGATATTCAATTAAAAACTTATCAATTTTCAATGTGCAAAACACTCATAGTTTTGCCAATAATGAAACTGTGCCCAGTGATATAGAGCTGTTTACTTATAAAATATTATACCGTAAATTTATTAAGGATGTTGGATGGCTGTTCATAACCGGGAAATACCAGGTACCTTTTCTTAAAAAGATCTTTTTTCTTAAAGATGAATTTAACAAGGGAGTTGAAAGGAACCTATATAATATTATAGGAGAAAAATCAACTAATCCAATTTTTGTCTATTCTCATTTTTTACTTCCACATCCTCCTATATACGTTGATAGTACAGGAAATTATCTTCCTGATTCAATAATAGATAATAGGGCTACAATACTTAATAAAAATTATTACCTGGGATATATAAAGTACACCAATTCAAAAATTATCTCTATAAGTAACCAGATAATTAAGGCTGATCCTGGCGCTGTAATAATTGTTATGAGCGATCATGGGTATACTTTTGGTAATATTACTCCTTCTTATTTTTTTGATAATATTTGTGCGGTCAGGCTAGGTGATTTTATATGTTCAAATTACTACCCATCAAAATTTAGCGGGGTTAATTTCTTTAGATATTTATTTAATTGCAGGTACAATCAAAATTTTCCCTATCTAAAAGATACCATCGTAGAGTTAAAGGATTATTTGCCACCACGGTAAATGATACCTGGATATGACAATTTTTCACAAAAATCGCTGTGGCACAATCATTGACAATTCTTTATAAAATTATTAATCATGGGAAAGATAATAGGTATAGACTTAGGAACAACCAATAGCTGCGTTGCAGTTATGGAAGGTAATGAACCTGTAGTGATAGCAAACGATGAGGGCCGCAGAACGACCCCGTCGGTAGTCGCTTTTTTAAAAAACGGGGAAAGAAAAGTGGGTGACCCTGCAAAGCGCCAGGCAATTACCAATGCTCAAAACACTATTATGAGTGTTAAGCGTTTTATGGGACATAAATGGGATGAAGTGACGACCGAGGCGGGACACTGGAGTTATAAAGTTGTAAAAGGTGACAATAATACTGTTCGAATTGATATAGATGGCAGGCAATATACGCCGCAGGAAATTTCTGCAATGATTCTTCAAAAAATGAAGAAAACTGCAGAAGATTATTTAGGGCAGGAAGTTACTGAAGCCGTAATTACAGTACCTGCCTATTTTAATGATGCACAACGGCAGGCTACAAAAGAGGCCGGTGAAATTGCAGGCTTAACAGTTCGCAGGATAATTAATGAGCCAACAGCCGCAGCATTGGCTTATGGTCTTGATAAAAAACATAAAGATCAAAAAATAGCAGTGTTTGATTTGGGTGGTGGTACATTCGATATCTCTATTCTTGAATTAGGTGAAGGAGTATTTGAAGTAAAATCAACCAATGGTGATACTCACTTAGGTGGTGATGATTTTGATAAAGTAATTATGGATTGGCTGGCCGATGAATTTAAAAAAGATGAGGCTATTGATCTTCGTAAAGACCCTATGAGCTGGCAGCGTTTAAAAGAAGCTGCAGAAAAAGCAAAAGTTGAATTATCATCATCCAGCGAAACAGAAATTAATCTCCCTTATGTTACAGCTGTTGATGGCGTTCCAAAGCATTTGGTTAAGAAATTAACCCGTGCAAAATTTGAACAACTTGCTGATGACTTGTTTGCAAGATGTTTAAAGCCATGTGAGCTTGCATTAAAAGATGCCGGGATTGATAAATCAAAAATTGATGAAGTGATATTGGTGGGTGGTAGTACACGTATCCCTAAAGTGCAGGAAATTGTTGAAAATTTCTTCGGCAAAAAACCACACAAAGGCGTTAACCCTGATGAGGTAGTTGCCATTGGTGCAGCCATACAGGGTGGTGTATTAACCGGCGAAGTAAAAGATGTGTTATTATTGGACGTTACTCCTCTTTCTCTTGGTATAGAAACCATGGGTGGTGTAATGACAAGATTGATAGAAAGTAACACAACCATTCCAACAAAGAAAACAGAAGTGTTCTCAACAGCCAGTGATAACCAGCCCGGCGTTCAGATACATGTGTTGCAGGGTGAAAGACCTTTGGCTTCTCAAAATAAAAGTTTGGGTACATTTAATTTAGATGGTATACCGCCGGCGCCAAGAGGTGTTCCGCAGGTAGAAGTAACTTTTGATATTGATGCCAATGGTATCTTACATGTTAACGCAAAAGATAAAGGCACCGGAAAATCTCACAACATTCGTATAGAAGCTGGCAGCGGTTTAAGCAAAGAAGAAATTGAAAAGATGAAGAATGAGGCAAAAGCAAATGAGGCAACTGATAAAGAAGCAAAAGAAAAAATAGAAAAGATAAACCAGGCAGACAGTTTAATATTCCAGACCGAAAAACAATTGAAAGAGTACGGAGATAAAATTCCTGAAGATAAAAAAGGCCCGATAGAAAGCGCTCTTGCTAAATTAAAAGAAGCACATAAATCGCAGGACATAGCAGCGATAGATACTGCAGTTACTGAAATGAATACTGCATGGACAGCAGCCAGTGAAGAATTATACAAAGCATCTCAGGGTGCAGGTGCAGAAGGCGGCGCTCCCAATGGAGATGGACAACAACAGGAGGGTGGAAATGGTGAGCAACAAGGCCAGGGTACTGAAAATGTAACTGACGCTGAATTTGAAGAAGTGAAATAAAGATTTATCCAAACAATTTATAAAGGCTATCCAATAGGGTAGCCTTTTTTGTTAAATACAATTTTCAAAACATGGTACGTCCTTTGTTTTATAATAAGCTAAAAATTAAAGGAGGACAAAATCATGAAAACATTATCACTTATTATCGCAGTTTTTTTTACGGTGTCATCAGTTTCTGCACAGAATAACAATGGAAATGGCAGGAGGCATTATAATAACCAAAGTATTGTTACCGTAAATGTAAACAGTAACACAAGGAATGAAATACGGATAGACGGACAGGATTATGGCCGGGGAACTAATAATGTTATTTCCATTACTGATCTTCAGCCGGGACAACATACTTTACAGGTTATTGAACGAAGGGGCATAAAGGGTGTTCTTAACGGACGTGGTAACACAAATGCCACTACCACATTCAATGTAAGAGAAGGGTATGATATGCAGATAACTGTAAATGCCAATGGAAGAACCAGGATAAGGGAAACAAGAAGCAGAAATTACCGGAGATAGAGTGACAAAAAATAATTCTTATTAAATTTTATTTAGTCTATACATTTTTTATACAGGGCTATCCATCAGGGTAGCCTTCTTTTTTGTAATATTTAAAGCTGTCTATCACTGCCTGTAACAAGTGTTTAAGAAATATTCCTGAGCTACAAATATTAAATGAATACCTTCAGCTAAAGCAGGGAAACAAAATGCCTGCTTTACATTTCCTGTTTTTTTTATTTCGGCCCACTCCCTAAAAAATTATTTTTTTGTCATTTCCTTTTGTTGAATTCCAAAAACAGCGTTGTAAGAATTTTTTAAATATCATTCCCTCAAAACAAGTATAAAAATTATTATGATGAGAATATTTACAATTAGTTTTCCGTTTTTTCTACTCGTAATAAGCAGCCCGGTATTTGGGCAAACAACGGTAGTGCTTTCTGCTGCAAAGGACAATACTATATTCCAGAATTATTTACAATATAGCAATGGAAGCGGTAATGAATTTGCTATAGGAAATAATGATAGTTATCAAAGCAGGCGGTCACTTATAAAATTTGATGTTGCCGCTTCTGTTCCTGTTGGAGCTACTATTACGGCAGTTACGCTAATATTAAATGTTGCCCAAAATTTTCGTGGTCCACACGATGCAAAATTATATAAACTTTTAACTGATTGGGGAGAAGGTACATCAACGGCAAATGGATATGCTGGACAAGGGAATACGGCTACTGGTAACGATGCTACCTGGAATTGTGCTAAGGCAGTGGCTGGCGGAGCTACTTGTGTAACGGCCTGGACAGCCGCAGGCGGTGATTTCAGCGCCACACTTTCAGCAAATACTACAGTCGATCAAGGTTCACCTGCGTGGACGGGCTTACAAATGGTAGCAGATGTACAGTCATGGCTGAGTTCTCCTTCAAATAATTTTGGTTGGACCATTATAGGAGATGAATCTATTGCATATACTCCAATATTTTTTGCATCAAGGGAAAATAGTACTACGGCTATCCAGCCGCAACTTTCTGTTACTTATACTCCTGCTGTTCCTTTACCCGTAACATTTACAGGTGTAAAAGTTTTCAGTAAGAATACAGGAGTGCAGGTAGAATGGACAACCCAGCAGGAAATAAATATAGAAAGGTATGAAGTGGAAAGGTCAACAGATGCACAGCAATTTAGTAAAATAGGAAGTGTGCAGGCAAACAACAGAAGTGTTGTAAATAACTATAATTTACTGGATGTAAATCCATATAGCGGTGTTAACTTTTACCGAATAAAAATAATTGACAGGGCAAGTAAGGTAACCTATAGTGAGATCGTAAAAGTAAGTGTGGCAAGCAGTCTTTCACAAGTAACAATCTCTCCAAATCCTGTACGTGGCAATACAATTACTTTGCTGTTAAGTAATTTGCAGAAGGGGAACTATACCATAAGATTATTCGATAAACTGGGTCGGCAACTGTTGAGTAAAGTAATAGAATACGATAGTGGTTCTGTTACAGAGAGCATATCGCTTTCAAAAGTAATGGCGCCGGGTGCGTACCAACTTAAGGTTACCGGAAATGGAAATACACTTACCAGGCAGGTAATAAAGAATTAAATTATTGTAAAGAATTTTTAAAACGGGGTACCCCGGTTGCCAGGCCGTACTACTGTAAATTTTTCTATCCTGTTACTGATCTTGCTATGTATACCTGCGGGATATTCATCAGCATCATTTTGCAGTTCTATTTCATTGTCTCCAAAGTGTTGTGCAAAAGCAGGAAATTGTTTTTCAGTTAATTCTACATAACAATACTTTTCATCTTCAGTTTGCGGAACACACATTTCTACATAACTTCCTTTATAGGTGGTCAACACTTCTTTAAATAAATTAGGGGGCTTTAAAAACTTATAGATCATCTGCAAATATACTTACATGCTCTGTGGTATGCCTGAATAGCTTTGCCGAAAAACATAAAATATCGTTAAGCAATCTGCAATTTTGAGACAGGTTTATTTTACCGGCATCATTATATAATCTATTTATATTTTAATTATACTGCCCTGTGTTATTTACAATTCTTCCAATAAAATGCCTGTTAAAGTAATTTGGGCATGATTGCTGCCTTATATACACAAACAAATAGTACAATTATGAAAAAGATACTTTTAATGGCAATACTTGGTGGCCTTACTTATTTTGGCGCAGCTGCACAAGGCAATTCAGCTTATGGCCATAGTCATAAAAAAGCTAAGAAGCATCACCATGTTGCCTATCATAATAATACAGACCGTACGGCAATTAATGTAAGACATAGAACAGCGATACGAACTGTTAAACAAAATGACGCTCTTTCTAATCGTCAACAAAAAGACCTGGTAAAACAAGCCAATACTACCCATAAAGTAGAGATGAAAAGAGAAACTATGAGCAATAAAGGGAAAAAATAAAATTTAACTAAGATTATTAATTCAGGTTATCCGAATGGGTAACCTTTTTTTATTTTTTAAATTTGCAGCATGGCAGTACTGCACAATAAAATTTCTCAAAAAGAACTTAAGCAACGTCTTTATGAAGAGACGGAGCCAAGAACTACTTTAAGTTTTTATCAATATGCAAAAATTGATGACCCTAAAGCTTTCCGTGATGAGCTGTATAAAAACCTTGATGCATTAAAAGTTTTTGGAAGAATTTATGTTGCAGAGGAAGGCATCAATGCGCAACTGAGTGTGCCTCAAAATAATTTTGAATCTTTTAAAAAATATCTTCACTCCATTTCTTTTTTAAATAATGTAAGATTGAATATTGCAGTTGATGATGATCCCGAAAGCGATCGGAACAAGCGTGGTAAAGGTTTTTGGGTTTTAAAAATAAAAGTGAGAGATAAAATTGTTGCTGATGGCATTACCGACGCTGATTTTAATATGGAGAAAAAAGGTAAGTACGTTGATGCAAAACAATTCAATGAACTCACTAATGATCCTGATACAATAGTGGTTGACATGCGCAACCATTATGAATATGAAGTAGGTCATTTTGAGAATGCTATCGAAATTCCTTCTGATACTTTTCGTGAGCAGTTACCTATGGCGGTTAACATGCTGAAAGAAAATAAAGACAAGAATATCATTATGTATTGCACCGGCGGCATCAGGTGTGAGAAAGCAAGTGCCTACATGCTGCACAATGGATTTAAAAATGTGTTTCATTTGGAAGGAGGCATTATCAACTACGCCAACACTGTAAAAGAAGAAGAACTCCCCAATAAATTCAAAGGGAAAAATTTTGTATTTGATGATAGGCTGGGGGAGAAGATAGGCAGTGAAGTTATCAGCCATTGCCATCAGTGCGGCAAAGCAAGTGACACACATACCAATTGTAAAAATGATGGCTGTCATCTTTTATTTATCCAATGCGAAGACTGTGCAAAAAAATATGATGGCTGCTGCAGTGATGAATGCCAATCTATTTATAATATGCCCGAAGGTGAACAAAAAGAATTACGCAAAGGAAAGATGAATGGGATGATGGTGTTTAATAAATCGAGACATAGGTTAAGGCCGAAGTTAAAGGGTTGAAACTTTTTTGTTGGTCCGCGACCAACAACGGCCAGGGCCTAAGTTAAAAGGCTGAAACTTTTTTGTTGGCCCCGCAAGTTTGTTATCTCCTTAAAAAGGATAATATTTTTTCAGCGAACTCCGGGGTATATGCTGATGAATTGTGATTGCCGGTTATTTCGACAAATTTAGAATTGGGAATTAATAATTGCAGTTCTGAGCCTTTGCCATTATCTGTATCCTGGTTGCCGCAAATAATTAAGACCTGCTGTTTCAGCCTTGCCAGTTGTTCTTTAGAAGTTGATGGTTGTTCTTTTTGCTGGCATGCCAATACCATGGGATCAAGCCCTTTGCCGGATATGTATTTCCTGAAGCCTTCATAGCCTTTAATTGTATCATTCATCAAAGCGTTATAAAAGCCAATCCTTCTTGGCCATAGCGGGTTGGTAAAATCAGCGCCCATACCACCTATTACCGCCCGTTTACAATTTTTATCCAGCACCAGTAAGCTGGCTAAAATAATCGATCCCCTGGAGTAGCCCACGGCATCGTATTTTTTTATTCCTAAAAAAATCATTAACCCTACCAGGTCTTTTGCCTCGGCATTATTGGCGTATGCTCCTGGTATAGCAGGCTTATCAGATAAGCCATTGCCCCGCAGGTCTACGAGTATTATTTTAAATCCATTGGCAAGTAAACTATCAGCAAGCGGTTTATTTTTCCAGTCGCTGCTGGTACCGGTAAACCCGTGGATCAATAATACTGGTTTACCATTGCCCAGTATTTCATAATAGATCTTTGTTCTATCAAAAGATGAAAAATATCCTGAAATATTTTCCTGTGCAAACGATGAAACCCTGATCAATAAAAACAAATAAATGAATAATTGCACCAGCCAGTTTTTTTTCATAATAGTTTGTATTTATAGGGCTTAATAATTACGCCAAGCCGCATGTTATGTGTCGGATTTTATTGGCTTATAAATTCTCCGCCAAAATAAATTATTCCAATGATATTTATTATGTTCCAGACCTGCCATAGCATTGTGTTATGTCAAGGGATTCGATCTATTATTGGAATGCTTTACTACTTTATATAACATTATGAAATTTATTATAGCCAATAATAACATCGGGATCCTTCTATAAATCATATCGGTTGATATAAGCCTATCAATTAATTCTAAAGAAAATCTTTTATCAAGCTCAGTTTGAATAGGAATTTGAATAGCTATAGTTGAGACTAATGTTATCAAATTAAAAAGTAATGCTAACCAAACTAACCACCTGGATATGATCATCGGCCGAAACCAAAATAATAAAATCTGGGGGATGAAGGATAAGAAAAAGAAAACAACAAATAGGGGAATAATCAGCGAACTATCAATGTGATGAAATTTGGGAAATTCATTTACGCCTACCGCACGCCATGTTTTGTAAGCTACCAGCGAATTTACTATACCTCCACCAAAAACATAGAAAGCAATCAGGATATAGATTGAGAATACAATATTTGAAACTTTGTTTTTATTAGCCATTTAATAATTTTTTTAAAACATTTTAAATAACATTCCTTATTAGAGTAGCCACTGATTTGCTACTAACATTCGAGTATTTGCGCAGGCAGGGAATTCATTGAGGGTGCAGCCCGGTACAAATGCCCAAATAAAAATATATTATTGAAGTTAAGTAGTAAAGCTGAAAATGGAACATCGGGCCCGAACCACTGATGATGTTTATACATAGCTGATGTTGCATTGTTCAGCCCTGCTTTTGCAAATACTTTTGTTGTGCTTTCGTGCTTCTAGTCTGATTTGTTATCTGGCTTTGTGTCTAATTGCTGAATAGTTTTTTTTGCAGCAGCCAACCGAATCTGTTTATTCTTTTCCACCAATTTTGCGGTTGCCCATTTTTCCGCTTTATGGTGTAGTGGTACAAGTAAAGCGGCAATACATACCAATGCCAGCAGCATCAGCAAAGGAGAGTGATGCGTTACCCGTTCTAAAAAAGGGTGCAGCAATAAATTGAGAAATTCAAATACAATCAATAAAGCAATTACTCCTAAAAACTCTATCATCTTTGTATTGGTAATAAAGCTGCGGCTAAGCAATAAAAAGATAATGATGAAACTGATAATGCCCAAAGCCATCAAAGCAAACTGGATATTTTGCCGTTGTTCTTCTGCAGCTTCTTTTGCTTTGGTTTGTTCATCTATCTCATGCAACTGCTGGCTAAATGTAAGGTTCTGAAATTCAGATTGTTTTTTTTGATTGCTTACAGAGTCTTTATAATCGATCTGCAATTGGGCATAATAGATGATACTATCTTTCCATGCAGTGTGTGTATATATTTTTCGAAGCACTTCCGCTACATTAGCGATGCCCTCATTGATACCGGCTTTTTTAGCCACATCAAGATCTTGAAGTGCAATCTGTTTAGCTTCATCATATTTTCCATTCTTCATTAAAAAATTGCAATAAACATTGCCCGTGCGTATGATGGATAAAGGAAGATATTTTTCTTTACAATATGCCATTGTTTTTTTATAGTAAGTTTCTGCCAGGTCTGCGTCTCCCTGTAATTCATATGCCCTGCCCATTTGTAACAGTCCTACCGAGATCAGCAATGGATCAGTAATTTTTGTCGGCAAATTCTCCGCCTGCCTGAAATAAAACAAAGCCGAATCCGGTTTCTCAAGGTCATTGTAAATAAGACCGTACAAAAGATTTTCAAAGTAAAGATTCTGTCCGGTTTGACCGATCGCTTTTCCTTTTTGAATATAATCAAGCGCCACCTGGATATTCCCCGTTACTATATACACATAAGCAATGTTCAGATAAAGACCTGCCCTTCTTTGTTTATCTCTGGTTGTATAATCAAGACCCCTGGCGTAGTTTACAATACTGAAATTATAGTCTGTTTTTGTCACATACCTGTTACCGATGGCCCGATAAACGAGAGCCATCATCGAATCTCTTTTCGATTCTTTAGCAATTGCAAACATTTCTTTTTGTAAAAGTGCCGAACTATCAAACTTTCCTGTTGTATAGTAAAAGCGATCCAGCGAACGCATACCGCTGAATCTTTCTTCAGATGTTTTGCCCGACCAGGTAAGTTTCCTTGCAGAGTCTATATCCATATACCCTTGCGCTGAAATTTGAAGTGTTAAAATCAAGCAATAACTCAAAAGAAAAAAATATTTCATGTCAGTTAATTTGGTTGTTATTCTTTATTAAGGATAAGTCCTTTTTATCTGTATATTTTATTGGGAAGATATCAAATTATAAGCGAGTTCATATGCATAACGCACAACTCATAAATATACGCACCTCCTTGTATAAAAATGAATTGGTATTCAATATACATTTATACAAATCAATTTTTTCAAGAAATAAACTCCTGCATCTGCCTTGCATTGGCTAATGCTCCTGTGCCCCATGTGTTATTAAAATAAATGTATGCTTCTTTAAACCTGCCTGCATTTTTTATCTCATTGGTAATTTCTTCTATAAAATCTTTTTTGTATTCTGATTTATATAACACAGGTACTCCATGAAAACGATAATACAAAATGGAATTATTTTTTATTACATCATCCTGCAGGGTGGGATGGCTGATGCCGCAAAAAGTTATCTTATGTTTTTTAAGAGCAGCATACACTTTTTTATTCCACCAGCTTTTATCACGAAATTCTATTACATTATCAAAAGCAGGGTTAAGGTTTTCAATGATCCTGTTTAATACTTCATCGCTGTAAACAATCCTTGATGGTAATTGAAATAAAACGCATCCAAGCTTATCCTGCAATCCTTCATACACTGAAGCATAAAAATCTCCCAGCATTCTCTCGCAATCAATAAATATTTTGTAATGGCTGATTAAGCGTGGTCCCTTTACTGAGAATTTAAAATCTTCGGGGCTTCGCTGTTGCCAGCTTTGTAAAGCTTCGGGCCTTGGAAAACGGTAAAAAGTTGTGTTGAGTTCTATGGTATTAAAATGCCGGCAGTAATATTCAAACCATTTTGTTTGCGGAACTCCTTTGGGATAAAAAACTTCTTTCCATTCTTTATAATGAAATCCCGAACAACCTATCCACCATTTAGCCATACAATCTATTTATTCATCCAGCGAAAGAATATTTCCATCGGCATCTTTAAACCATGCAACTTTTGTACCACCCGGGGCATGCCATATTCCCAGGTCATCCTGTTGCAGAAAATCATAGCGTTCGCAAAAAATATTCTTTTTATTTAATTCAACAATCACCGATGCAATATCAGTAACCTTCCAGCCCAAAACGGTAAATGGATGTGGCGTTAATTCCCGAACGGTGGTAACTCTCAATAATGTTCCATTGGCATCAAACTCCATTGCATAATTATCTTCCGATAAAAATTGTAAGCCTAAAATATCTTTGTAAAAATGTTTTGCTTTTTGCGGATCAGTTGTGGGAATAAAAGCTTTAAGTTTTTTATCTGAGAGCATGAATAAACTTTTAAAGTGAAGAATTATTTTACTTTACAAAAGCGCTCATGGGGTGCATTTCAAAAGTATGAAGATTTGCTTTAATGGTTGGATCATTAACTGCAAGCTCGGTGGCTGCCGCTTCATTCTCCACTTCTATAATTGCCATTCCCCACGATCCGGTTGGCTCAAATACAGGACCATACACAAGTGCAATACCTTTTTCCAGCAACTGTTTCCAGTAAGCTGAATGTTGCTGCATTAAATTTCTTTCAGTATCATTCATATCCTGCGCAAAAGAAGAACGTGGAGGAATGAGCTTAAATAAAAAGTGTTGCATTAATTTAAATTTTGTAATCCTTCAACAATTCTTTGTTCAGTTTCTTCATCACTTAATTGCTGCGGGATAAATCTTTCTCCAATTAATTTTTCATACAGCTCAATGTAACGTTTGCTTATTGTATCTATCCATTCCTCATTCATTGCAGGAACTGTTTGCCCTTCTTTGCCCATAAAATTATTTTCAATCAGCCATTCTCTCACAAACTCTTTGCTTAACTGTTTTTGTTTTTCATTTTTAGTCTGTCTTTCTTCAAATCCATCTGCATAAAAATATCGTGAGCTGTCAGGGGTAAGTATCTCATCCATTAAATAGATCTTGTCACCTATTTTTCCAAATTCATATTTAGTGTCCACTAATATCAGTCCTCTTTTGGCGGCAATTTCTTTACCTCTTTCAAATAACTGCAAACTGTATCTTTCTATTTTTTCATAATCATCTTCCGTCACCAACCCGTTTTTTATAATTTCTTCTTTACTTATATCTTCATCATGTCCTTCAGTGGCTTTTGTAGAAGGTGTAATTATGGGTGAAGAAAAGAAGTCATTTTCTTTTAATCCTTCAGGCAATATTACTCCGCATAATTCTCTTTTACCTGATGCGTAAGTACGCCATGCATGGCCTGTAAGATTTCCTCTCACTACCATCTCTACACGAAAGGGATCACATTTTTTTCCGATAGCAACATTTGGGGCAGGCGTTTGCAGCAGCCAGTTTTCACAAATATCTTTTGTAGCATGCAGCATATATGCAGCAATTTGATTTAATACCTGTCCTTTAAATGGAATAAGTTTAGGAAGAATAACATCGAATGCAGAAATGCGGTCACTGGCAATCATTACCAGCCATTTATTTTTGATAGTATAAACATCTCTAACTTTTCCGCTGTAAAAATTTGTTTGTTCAGGTAATTGAAGTGCAGGCATACTGCTAAAGTAAATTGTGAATAGAGATTTACCATTTTTTATATTAATAAGATTTGAACAATTTTTAAGGCAGGTGGTGAAAATTAAATTTTCAAACTATAATAACAATCCTTATTTTGCTTGAAATTCATTAAACCCAAAATTGCTATTATGAGAAAAAGTTTAAAATACTTTGCTGCATTACTAACAGCAAATTTTATTTCCATATTTGCGTTTGCCCAAACAACAACCATTAGCGGCAATGTAAAAAACAGTGTTACCGCCGAAGTTGTGTCAGCAGCTTCTGTAACCGTAAAAGGTTCCAGTGCAGGAACATTTACTGATGACAAAGGAAATTTTACGCTTACTACCAGCCAAAAATTTCCGGTTATTTTAATTATCTCTTCTATAGGATATGAAATGCAGGAAGTAACTGTTTCCATTTCAGAAAATGTACAGGTGGATTTTAAACCTGCCAGTACATTAGGCCAGGAAGTTGTAATAGCTGCCACCCGTACGCCTTCACGTATTTTGGAATCACCTGTATCTATCGAACGGGTTAGTTTAGCGGGAATAAGAAATACTCCTTCGCCAAGTTACTACGATGTTCTTGCTACCTTAAAGGGAGTAGATATGACAACATCAAGCTTTGCCTTCAGAACCCCCAGCACCCGTGGATTTAATGGCAGCGGTAACCTGCGTTTTAACCAGTTTGTTGATGGTATGGATAACCAGGCGCCTGCATTAAATTTTGCTGTAGGTAGCATCATAGGGTTAACCGAACTGGATGTTGAAAGCATGGAATTACTTCCCGGCGCATCATCTGCATTATATGGCTCAGGCGGTATGAATGGGACTTTACTTATTAATAGTAAAAGTCCTTTTAAATACCAGGGGCTTAGCTTCCAGATAAAACAAGGCGTAAATCATATAGATCAATATGAAAGAACGATTGCACCTTATTATGACTGGAGTGTACGCTGGGCTAAAAAAGTAACTGAAAAATTTGCATTTAAAATAGGAGCACAATTAGTACAGATAAAAGATTGGCAGGGCACTGATACAAGAGATCTTTTGAGGAATAATGTAATTAGCTCATTAAAACCCGGCAACCTTACAAGGCAAACTGACCCTAATTACGATGGTGTAAATGTATTTGGAGATGAAGTAACGTACAGTATGCCACTTTTAGCGCAGCAGGTACGGGCAGCTTTTATAGCAGCGGGCGGGGCACCCGTAGCGGCAGGAGTTGATGCTTCTTTAAATGCAGGCTTAACAGCACAACAGATTGCCAGCAATCCCGGATTTGCTCCTTATGCCCAATATCTTCCTTTTTTAATTCCTACCAGCTCAGCAGCCAATAATCCTTATAAAGGAATATTTGGAGGCCAGTCAATTAGCAGAACAGGTTATAATGAAAGGGATCTCGTAAATTATAATGCGTATAATTTTAGGTTTTCGGCCGGTCTTAATTATAAAATAACGGATAATATTGAAGCATCTTTTTTAGGATACATTGGCACAGGTACTTCAGTTTATACAGGTGCTGACAGGTATTCACTTAAGGATTTAAAAATGGGGCAATATAAACTTGAGCTTAAAAGTAAAAACTGGTTCCTGAGAGGATATACTACCCAGGAAAATTCCGGAAACTCTTATACAGCAACTACCGCTGCAATATTTGTGAACAGGGCATGGAAGGCTGATGATATATGGCTTCAACAATATACCGGTACTTATGCAGCTGCCAAACTCGGGCTGGTTACAGGCCTTCCTACTACTTTAAGTGATTCATTTTATCATGCTACGGCAAGAGGACAGGCAGATGTAGGCAGATTGATGCCGGGAACCGCTGCATACGATCAGGCATTTAAAAATGCTATCAATACAAATATTTCTGCAGGCGGTTCTAAGTTTGCAGATAAATCAAGTTTGTTTCATTATGAAGGCCAGCTAAATTTAACTGACCAGGTTAAATTTATTGAAGTATTAGTAGGTGCAAGTACCCGCCAATATCTTTTGAATTCACAAGGAACTATTTTTTCTGATACTGCCGGTAAAATAAAGATACATGAATACGGAGCTTACATACAGTTACAAAAGAAATTACTAAACGATGTATTAAAACTTACTGCATCTGTACGGTATGATAAAAATGATAATTTTAAAGGACAGTTTACGCCGCGTTTTAGTGCATTGATAAAAGTTGCACAGGATAATAATATCCGCTTATCATATCAAACGGCTTATCGGTTTCCGTCAACACAGGATCAGTATATAAATTTACTTACCGGCGGAGTTAACCGGCTTATTGGCGGGCTTCCTCAATTCAATACATTTTTTCATTTCGACACAAATCCGGCATATACTGCTGAAAGTGTAGTGGCTTATCGTAACTCTTTTGCTGCAGGCGCACTTAATCCTGCATTACTGGTTAAGGCCGCAGCATTTACTACTATTAGGCCGGAGTCAATGCAATCATACGAGATAGGTTATAAAGGCCTTTTATCAAAGAAGTTATTGGTAGATGTGTATTATTATTTTAGTAAGTATAAAGATTTTATAGGCAGGGTTGCTGTTGCAAGAGGAAAAAGCGGAGTGCCTGCAAATGCATTTACAGACCTCCTGGGCTCTACAGACAATTATTCATTTGTAATTAACTCTCCTACTCCTGTAAAAGCAAGTGGATATGGTGTTGGCATGGAATGGAATGTTGCTAAAAATTATTTGTTTACTGCTAATGGTTTTGGCGACCAATTAAAAAGTGTACCTGCAAATCTTATTACCTATTTTAATACTCCTAAATTCCGTTACAACCTTGGGTTTGCTAATAGTGATGTTTATAAAGGATGGGGTTTTAATGTGAATTACAGACACCAGGCTAAAATAAACTGGGAAGGTACTTTTGCTGCAGGTGAAGTACCTGCTTATGGTTCTTTGGATGGTATGATCAGTTATAAATTTAAAGAAATTAAAAGCCTTTTAAAATTTGGAGCTACCAATTTCTTCAATAAATACTATAGAACATCTTTTGGTAATCCACAGGTTGGAGGATTATACTATGTAAGTTTTGGCTATAATGTTTTTTAATAAAAAATATAAGTGCATTAAAAAAGAGACGGGATTTATTCCGTCTCTTTTTTAATTTATAAGCCTTTTGTGAAGATTTACATGGCTTATACATTAAACCTGAAATGCATTACATCTCCATCATTTACAACGTATTCTTTTCCTTCAATTCTTAACCTTCCGTTTTCCCGGGCAGCAGCTTCAGAGCCATATTGTATAAAGTCATTGTAAGAAATTACTTCTGCTTTTATAAATCCTTTTTCAAAATCTGTATGAATAACACTCGCAGCCTGCGGCGCTTTCCATCCATGGTGAATTGTCCATGCCCTTACTTCCTGAACACCTGCTGTAAAATATGTTAACAGGTCTAGCAATTTATATGCAGAATGAATAAGCCTGTCCAGCGCAGGTTCTGTCATTTTATATTCATCCATAAACATTTGCCTGTCATCGGCATTGTCAAATTCTGCAATTTGTGCTTCAATCGCATTGGTCATAATAATAACCTGTGCATTCTCTGTTTTTGCTGCTTCCGTTAATGCATCAGAATATTTATTGCCTGTATGCATGGATGCCTCATCAACATTGGCAACATATAAAACAGGTTTGTCAGTTAATAAAAAATTTTCTGCAATAGCGGCTTTATCCTCTTTAGATAGATTTAAAGAAAGGATATTTTTTCCTTTATCCAGATGCTCTTTGCATCTAAGTAAAACCTCGTATTCAAGTTTAACTTTTGCATCACCCGTCTTCAGCATTTTTTCAGTGCGTGATAATTTTCTTTCAACGCTGTCAAGGTCCTTTAACTGCAATTCAGTTTCAATAATTTCTTTATCGCTTATGGGATTTATGGGTCCCTCATCTCTTAAAATATTTTCATCTTCAAAACATCTTACTACGTGAATAATTGCATCCACTTCACGAATGTTTGCCAAAAATTTATTTCCCAGGCCTTCTCCTTTACTTGCTCCTCTCACTAAACCTGCAATGTCAACTATCTCAATTTGTGTTGGCACTATCCTGTCTGGCTTTACCAGTGCTGCTAATTTATCAAGTCTTTCATCAGGCACATTTACTAAACCAATATTAGGCTCAATGGTACAAAACCTGTAATTACTTGCCTGTGCCTTTGCACTGTTACTTACTGCATTAAATAAGGTTGATTTTCCAACGTTGGGCAAGCCAACAATTCCTGCTCTTAAAGACATTTATTTTCTTTATTTATAATAATGATTCAAATAATTTTTGGGCGGCAAAGATAGCACAAGAATTAACTAATTTTAAAATGAAACAGTTAACTTCAAACTTTATACTTCAAACAAGAAATTCATGGTATGGCTTTAAGCAGGATATGGGCAGCATTTATTATTATCGCAGTTGTTGCTGCATCATTTCAGTATATTTTTTCAGGTGAAAAAGATATTTACAGCAACATGGTGGTTGGTAAATCAGGCGATACATCCAAAACCAGGACACTCGATTCATCTGTACTGTCGCCGGAAGTTACCAGGACTTTAAATGCATCAAAAGAATATAAAAGCGGCGAAAATAAAATTATTAGAACAGCTGATAATAAAATTATTAATTACCGTGAGCAAAGTGCAGATGGTATTATTTCAACCTGCAAAACAGCTGTAGATATTTCTATAAATCTTATTGGTATAATGGCTTTGTTTATGGGCTTTATGAGCATTGCTGAAAGGGCGGGTGGCATAAGAGTATTATCAAGAATTATAGGCCCGTTCTTCTCCAAACTTTTTCCTGAAATTCCCAAAGGCCATCCTGCTATGGGGCATATGATGATGAATTTTTCTGCTAATTTATTAGGTCTTGATAATGCAGCAACCCCATTTGGAATTAAAGCCATGCAAAGCCTGCAGGAAATAAATCCCAATAAAGAAACCGCTTCCAATGCACAGCTTATGTTTTTATGTTTACATGCCGCAGGACTTACTTTAATTCCTGTAAGTATCATTGCAGCAAGAGCGGCAGTAAAATCAGCAAACCCCACAGATATTTTTGTGCCATGCATGATAGCAACATTTGTGGCAACAATGGCTGCCATGCTAATAGTATCGTATAAACAAAAGATAAATGTTTTTCAGCCTGTAGTGTTGCTTTGGGTAGGAGGGTTGTCGGCAATAATTGCATTACTTGTAATATATCTTAAATCACTTAGTTTCCAGGGAGTACAAAGTTTTTCCGGGGTGTTAAGCAATGGTTTGATATTGCTGATTTTTTTCTTAATAATCCTCGGAGCGCTTTATAAGAACATAAATATTTTTGATGCATTTGTGGAAGGCGCTAAAGGTGGTTTTGAAACAGCAGTAAAAATTATTCCTTATCTCGTTGGAATGCTGGTAGCAATTAGCATGCTGCGTACCAGTGGCACCTTTGATGTAATAATAGTGGGGATGAAAAATTTGTTTGCAGCTATGGGTACTGATACACGATTTGTTGATGGCTTACCAACAGCTTTAATAAAACCCCTGAGCGGCAGCGGAGCAAGAGGAATGATGATAGATACAATGAAACCTTTTTCGCCTGATTCATTTGCAGGAAGGCTTGCCTGTATTTTACAGGGATCGTCAGACACCACTTTTTATGTCATTGCCGTTTACTTTGGCGCTGTCTCTATAAAGAACACACGCTATGCAATAGGCACTATGCTGCTGGCTGACCTGGTAGGAATTGTTACATCCATATTTTTATGCTATTTATTTTTTGGATAAGCTGTTGAAATTCTGAATGAAGGCACAGAAGGGATGTATTTATTACGTTTACGACCATGCATTGGCTTTTCTTCTTTGAAATAACAACAGTCGGCGCTGTTTATACATGGTTTGTTTTTTGGAGCAATCTAAAGCTTTATTTTTTTTATTACTTTTCAATCACTTCACATTTATTACCTTGCCATAAATTGTAAATTACATTTTCATAATTAACTATGGCAGAAGTTTTCAAAAGACAATTCCTTGAATTTGAGCAACCCATAAAGGAGCTGTATGAGCATATAGAGGATAACCAAAAACTGGCGGCTAAAAATCCAAAGATGGATTACGAGCCTCTTATTAAACAACTGGAAGAAAATATTCTGGTAAAGCGAAAAGAAATTACCGAGCATTTAACGCCCTGGCAAAAAGTTCAATTAAGCCGGCATCCTGACAGGCCTTATACCCTTGAATATATTGATAAGATGTGTACCAGCTTTGTTGAAATGCATGGCGACCGGAATGTAAAAGACGATAAAGCTATGGTAGGCGGATTTGCACAACTTGATGGCGAAACCATTATGATTATTGGCCAGCAAAAAGGTACCAATACCAAAATGCGTCAATATAGAAATTTTGGTATGGCAAACCCCGAAGGCTACAGGAAGGCATTGCGTTTAATGCGGTTGGCAGAAAAATTTAATAAACCTGTTGTTACTTTAATAGATACCCCCGGCGCTTTTCCCGGATTAGAAGCGGAAGAAAGGGGACAAGGTGAGGCTATAGCAAGAAATATTTATGAAATGCTTCGTTTAAAAGTGCCGGTAATATGCGTGATAATTGGTGAAGGCGCCAGTGGCGGTGCATTGGGAATTGGCGTTGGCGACAGGGTTTTTATGTTAGAGAATAGCTGGTACACTGTTATTTCTCCTGAGAATTGCAGTACCATTCTTTGGCGCAGCTGGGAAAAGAAAGAAGTGGCTGCAGAACAATTGAAATTAACTGCTGATGATATGCTGAAGTTTGGATTGGTGGATGGAATTATTGAAGAGCCTTTAGGGGGCGCACATTGGAATTATGATGAGGCAGCGCAACATTTAAAAGAATATTTAATTCCCGTGATAAAAGAACTTAAACAAATTCCTGCGGAAGAAAGAATAAAACAGCGCATAGAAAAATTTGGGAAAATGGGATTTTGGGAAGAGTCCGAATCAATTGACAATAAGCAATAAGAAAATCAATAAATCTAAAATCAGAAATAATATTATGTCTTTAAGAAATGTCTTAAAAGGTACGGGGGTAGCATTGATAACGCCTTTCAAACAAAATTTTGAAATTGATTTTGATGCTTTGGAAAAAGTAATAAATTATGTTATTAATAATGGTTGCGAATACCTGGTAACGCTTGGCACTACAGGCGAAACGCCAACATTAAATGAAGAGGAAAAAAATGCTATAATTTATTTTACGTATGATGTGGTTAAAGACCGTGTACCTGTGGTGGTAGGCATTGGCGGTAATAACACAAAAGAATTATGCAAAGAATTAGAGACCTATCCTTTACACAAAGCGGTTGCCGTTTTAAGCAGCAGTCCTGCATACAATAAACCTTCCCAGGAAGGAATTTTCCAGCATTATAAAACATTGGCCGCAGCCTCTCCAAAGCCCATTATATTATACAATGTACCCGGCAGAACGGGAAGCAATATTACAGCCGCCACCACTTTACGATTGGCTGAAGAAGTTGAAAATATTTGGGGTATAAAAGAAGCAAGCGGCAACATGATCCAGTGCATGCACATTTTAAAAGACAGGCCTGAAAGATTTTTAGTGGTAAGCGGGGATGATCATCTTGCTATGCCATTAATTGCCTGTGGCATGGACGGAGTAATAAGTGTTGCTGCGAATTGTTTTCCTAAAGATTTTTCTGAAATGGTAAGACTGGCATTGCATGATGATCTTAATAATGCAAGACCCCTGCATTACAAATGCCTTGAAGGAAATGATCTTTTATTTGCCGAAAATAACCCGGCAGGAGTAAAAGCATTTTTAGCTGAATTAGGAATTATAGAAAACGTTTTGCGTTTACCTTTAGTTCCGCTAAGTAAAGATCTTGATAAAAAAGTGAAGCATTATCTCTCACATACTTTTAAAAATTAAAAATCCTGATTTATTTTGCCCAGTTAATTGATGTAGATTTTACATCCCTTGAGTTGCTGCCGATCATAATTTGAAATTCTCCCGGCTCCCAATCATATTTAAGATCAGCGTTATAAAATTTTAGATCATTGGGAGTAATGTTGAATGTTACTGTTTTTGTTTCACCTTGTCTCAGTTCAATTTTTTGAAATCCTTTCAATTCCTTTACCGGTCTCGTTATGCTGCCCACTACGTCGCGGATATATAATTGCACAACTTCTTTTCCATTCCTGTTTCCTGTATTGGTAACAGTAACTGATGCAGTGAGAGTTTGATTTCCCTTAAATGATTTACTGCTCACTTTTATATCACCATAATTAAAAATTGTATAGCTCAAACCATAACCAAAAGGATATAGCGGATCGTTAGAAACATCTAAATAATTGGAACGGAACTTTTGAAACCATTGTCCTTCTAGTGGCCGCCCTGTATTTTTATGATTGTAATAGATAGGCACCTGGCCAATATTTTGTGGAAATGTTGTAGTTAGTTTTCCTGAAGGATTTACATCGCCGAACAATACATCTGCAATTGCAGTACCTGCTTCGGTTCCGCCAAACCAAACATTTAAGATCGCAGGTACATTTTCGCTTTCCCATTTTAATGCCAAAGGGCGGCCGGTAAATAATACTAATACTACAGGCTTACCGGTTTTTAATAATGCTTTCAATAGATTTTTTTGTACTGCCGGAATTTCAATATTGCTTCGGCTGCTGCTTTCTCCGCTCATTTCAGCAGATTCACCCAATGCAGCAACAATAACATCAGATTGATTTGCTATGTTAACTGCTTCCTGAATTATGTCAGCAGCGGGCCTTGTATCCCTGTGCAAAGATTTACCAAACATTCCTGCCCTGTCTTCAAACAAACTATCCTCATCAAGATTGGATCCACGGGCAGTTAAAATTTTTACGCTATTTCCAACCACTTCTTTTAATCCTGCCAGTACAGAGATAGGTTTGGAATAATCTGTTGCAACACTCCATGTGCCGGGCATATTTTCTTTATTATCTGCCAGCGGGCCTATCAGCGCAATAGTTCCACTCTTTTTTAATGGGAGAATATTATTTTGATTTTTTAGAAGTACAAAACTTTGAGCAGCGATATCTCTTGCAACTTTACGGTTAGCATCTGTAAATATTTCTGTCTGCGATCTTTTAATATCAGTGTAGTGATACGGATCATCAAATAGTCCGAGTTTATATTTTGCTTCCAGAATTCTTCTGCATGCAATATCAATTTGTTGTTGGGTGACTTTCCCCTCTTTTAAGGATTTTGGAATTGTAGTTAAAAAACCTTCACCCACCATATCCATATCAATGCCTGCCATTAATGCTCTTGCAGAGACTGTTTGCAGATCACCAATTCCATGATCTACCATTTCGTTATTGCCCGTATAATCAGTTACTACAAAACCCTTAAAGCCCCATTGTTTACGCAGCACATCAGTCATCAGCCATTTATTTGCCGTTGCCGGTATTCCATCAACTTCATTGAAAGATGACATCACACTTCCCACGCCTGCATCTACTGCCGCTTTGTAAGGAGGAAAATATTCATTGTACATTCTTACATGGCTCATGTCGGTAGTGTTGTAATCCCTTCCGGCTTCTGCAGCGCCATACAATGCATAATGTTTTACGCAAGCCATTATAGTATTA
>JAQBNL010000025.1 GCA_028288585.1 Chitinophagaceae bacterium
ATCAGTAAAAAAATACAGGCCTGCTCTATGATCACCTTCTGCAAAGATATGACCAGGCTTTATCTTTCCTGTCAATAGCCCACGCTCCAAAGGACTGTAGGCTAAAATGGATATATTGTTTTCCAAACAATACGGCACCACATCTTCTTCAATATCTTTTTTCACCATACTGTAAGGAACCTGGTTGGATACAATGTTTATATATTCCCGTGCCTCCGCCAACTGCTGTACATTGTAATTGCAAACGCCTGCATGTCTCACTTTACCCTGTTCAATTAATTTTGCAACAGCACCCATAGTTTCTTCGATCGGCGTAGTGCGGTCAGGCCAATGGATCTGGTAGAGATCAATATAATCAGTGCCTAACCTGCGCAGGCTGTCCTCACATTCTTTAATAACACTTTCCTTACCGGCATATTTATAAATATCTATTTCTTTTCCTTTTGTATCTGCACTGTGAAAAGCAAGATCACCTTTGGCAAGGTCCCATCGCATACCATACTTGGTTAGTATTTGCACCTTATCCCTCGGAAGATCTTTTATCGCTTCACCTACAATTTCTTCGCTGTTGCCCTGCCCGTAAATTGGCGCAGTATCAATTGATGTAACTCCAAGATCATGTGCTGCCCTGATAGCTTTGATAGCATCATTTCTTTCTGTGCCGCCCCACATCCAGCCACCGGCAGCCCATGCTCCAAAAGTAATAGCTGATACCCTAAGGTCAGCGTTTCCTAATTTTCTGTATTGCATGTTATATAAATTTTATTGTTAGATTAATTAATAAGGATGAGCTCCTGCTGATTTCTGCGATGGTTTTTTTGCAGTTTAAAAAATTGGGCCGCATAGAAATACAGCCCGTTACCAAAACTAACTGCTTATGAGAAAACCTTACTAAACCTTCTTTTGCTTTTATATTGAGCTTGCATCGCAAACTGTGATCTTAAAATGTTTTTGTTATTCACATTATAAAGCTACGCTGCCGGTTTATTTTTCAGAGGTGTAATACGCCTGTTTGAGTTTAACTGTCGATGAACAGGCAAAACCTGTCGGCGGAGATTAAAAACCGGCAGTATACAGAACAATACCGGATAAAGTTTCGGGAACTTAATTATTACTTAACAGGCGCTTCTTCGGAGATCAGTTTTTCAGCTTTTAGGTCTGCCCAAAAGTCTGCGGGGATCTTTACTTTCATTGATCCAACATCTTCCGTTATTTGTTGCGCTGTTCTTGCACCGCAAAGAACGGCAGCAGATACATCCGGCATTGCCGCAAATTGTAAAGCAGCCGTTCTCAGATCCACATCATACGCATTGGCTATGGCGGCAAGGTGATCTCTTTTCGCAATAAATTCATTGGGCATTTCGCGGCCATAATTATACCGGTTACTCCCGGAGATAAAGCCGGCATTTAATGCAGAGCCCATTACAAGCCGGATATTCTTTTTTCTTACCGCGGGAAAGATATTTTTTAATGCATACTCATGATCAATTAATGAATATTGCGAAGCCAGCAAAAAAATATCAGGATCGGCGACTTCCATTGTAGCCAATATAGGTTCGGGCCTGTTAACACCAAGTCCCCAGGCTTTTATCAAACCTTCTTCACGCATACGGGTGAGCTCAGGAAAAGCGCCTTGTGTAGCTATTTCAAAATGCCCCAGCCATGCACCCTCAAGATATTTATTGTCGGGAGACAGGTCGTGAACAAAAACAATATCCAGGCTATCTATACCCAAACGCTGCAGACTGTCTTCAATGGAACGGCGCACGGCAGCAGCCGAATAATTAAACTCAACCATGTTTGGCGAACCGGCCAATGGAAAAAGATTTGATCTGATTGCTTTTTTTGATGCCTTCAGCAGCTTGCCTACTTTAGATGAAATAACATATTCTGACCTTTTTTGACTGTGAAGGAACTGTCCGAAGCGGCGTTCTGCCAAACCTAAACCATACCAGGGCGAAACATCGTAATAACGGACACCTGCGTCCCAGGCGGCTTCTAAAGTTTGCTGTGCTTCAGCATCAGTAACGGCAGAAAATTCGTTGCCAATTGGCACACCACCCAAACCAAAATGGTAGGGCAGCCGGTAATGGCCGGAAGTTGTTGATGCTGTTTTTTCCTGTTTCATACTATTGCTGTTTTACATGTATTATTTATATAACAAAATTTATTCTCACTAAACGGAGACCTTTTTTAGAGGCCAGTCTCATTCGCCTCTGTTTTACTCTCTCTGGAAATAAATGTGCGGAGTTCAATATCATTCTCTAAAATTTTTGAAATGGGGCAATGCTTTGCAACTTCCTGCAACCGTAATTTTTGTTCTTCATCAACCGGGCTAAGAAATATTATTTGCCTGTCAATGATGGTAATAATTTTTTCATCTTTTGTTTCCTGGTAATAATTAACTTTTACTGCCATCTGCGGAATATCCCAGCCCTTGTTATCAACAAACATTCGCAAAGTGATCAGTGTGCATGATGCAAGCGATGAAAGCAAAAGTGTGTAAGGATCAGGGCCCAGGTCTTTTCCTCCTGACGTTACAGGCTCATCGGCAATAAATTTTCCACTTCGCCATTCTATAGTGCATTGATATTTTTCCTTGCCGATGATCCCGTGAACGGGTTTTTCAAATTTGTATTCCATACTATTTTTTTTGTTTTAAAACTTAGTTGTATCCAAAAGTATCCAGGCGCAACATCCCAGTGGTTTCGGAATCGATGACGAGGCAAGAACTGTCGATGAGAGGAAAATTTTGTATCGGCACCCATCAGCGTATTGCAAGAAGTAGCACAGGTTTACAGGGGGTAGTAAATTATAAAAGCATTACCTAAAAGATCAGGATATATCTTCCAGGTATTCTTTAGCCTCCTGAAAAACCTGCCGGCAAATTTTATTGACCGCCATTATTTTTTCCTGCACGTTAGTATTTTCTTTTTCAATACCGGCATTATTTTCAATATTGTCCAGGTAAGGATCCAGTTTTTCTGTAAGCCCCATAAATGAAACAGAGGTTTTCAGGTTGTGTGCTATCTGTGATGCTTCTTCATAATTTTTTTTAGCAAACGCATCCTGCATGGCTTCCAGGTCAGCCGGTGTTTGTTGCAGGAATTGCTCTATCATATTTACTTCGAATACAGTGTTACCACCGGATATTTCTTTGAGATAACCGAGGTTCAGATATTCCGCAGTTTTACCAGCGGTATTATTTTCATTCTTTTTCCCCGCTGAACCACTGCTGTTTTGTAATATGCCATTGATTATTTTGAACAATTCATTTTCCCGGATGGGCTTTGAAATATATTCATTCATTCCATAGCTTAAACATTTCTCTCTTTCTCCTGCCATTGCATGCGCCGTCATAGCAATAATGGGAATATTATTATTAAGTTCATTCCTGATCTTTTTTGTGGCCATGTATCCATCCATCAGCGGCATCTGTATATCCATTAATACCAGGCTGTAATTTTTTTGCTCCAATGCATCGATAACTTCCTGTCCATTATTCACAATATCAAAATCAAGATCCCAGCTTGCCAGTAAGTGTTTCATCAGGTTTTGATTCATGGCATTATCCTCTGCTACCAGTATCTTAATATTTTTTGTGTTTAATTGTATCTCTTCTTCGGGTATAAATTTATCTCCGTTCAGATCTTTTGAGACCTTATAAGGAATGATAAAAATAAATTCAGTTCCCCCGTTTGTTTTACTGCTTACACTGATCGTTCCGTTTTGTAATTCTACCAGCTGCTTAACAATAGACAACCCAAGGCCCGTGCCTCCGTATTTACGGGTTGTATCTGTATCAGCCTGTTGAAACCTGTCAAATATGGTTTCTATTTTATTAGCCGGGATACCAATGCCGGTATCTTTAACAGAAAAAGAAATATCAATTGCCTCTTCCTTTTTCTTATTGGCTGTTACATTTATATGGATGCTGCCGGTATTGGTAAACTTTACAGAATTATTTACAAGGTTCACCAATATTTGTGTGAGGCGGATGGCATCGCCAATTAATATATCGGGTATCTGCTCTTCTACATTTACAGTAAGATGGAGATTCTTTTGCTGGATTTTTTCTCCAAACATTGTTTGTACTGAGTGCAGCAATCCACGCAAACTAAAAGAGTTTGATTCAATACGCATCATGCCGGCTTCTATCTTAGAAAAATCAAGTACGTCATTTATAATGGTCAGTAAATTTTCACCGGAATTCTGGATGGATCTTACAAACTCCTTTTCCTTTTCATTTAATGGTTCTTTCTGTAACAAATTTGTAAAACCAAGAATTGCATTCATCGGCGTTCGGATCTCATGGCTCATGTTTGCCATAAAATTTTCTTTCATAAGAGCAGCTTCCCGTACTTTCTTTTCTGATTCATTTAATTGATCATACAACTGTTGTTGCCGCTTAACTTTTTTGGTGATATACCAAAAAGTGAACATGCATGCTAACCCGGCGGTGACGGCCAGGAAAATTCCCCACTCTTTTGCACTGTGCCCGCTCTTATCAGCATCAACAGCCAATTGTGTAAGATATCTTTGCCGTGGTATGCTTAATGAATCGATAACATCCACAATTTCCTCCATTACGTACTTTTTGCGGTTCTTGTACATCTCTTCAGCTGCGGGCTGGCCTTTCGTAAAAAGGGCGGTGAGAATATTCTCGCTGAACTTCAGTTTATCTTCTATTAACGAATCCAGGAGTTGTACAAGTTGTTTGGTACTGTCAGTTAGCAAAAGAGGATTTAACTTAGAAAGCGATTCGGTTACATTTTTTTCTTTTTGCCTTATACGGCCAAGATACACAGAATCCTCACTAATAACCGTGCGGTGTATCTGGCTTTCAATGTAAAGCAGATCTGTTTGTAATTTTTTTGCCTCCCCGATTATCTGGAATTCGTTGATCAGTGATTCATTACCGTGGATGAGATTATTGATATTCCGGTTGGAGTTGTATTGCAGGAATACAACCAGCATAATGGTGGCAATAAAAATGCCGAGTAAATAAACCATGAACCTTTTGTTATGCATTGGTGTCAGGTTTTATTGTCTGTATTTTTTTAGTTTCTAAGTTACTGCTTTTAGAAGTGCTGTTCATGAAATTAAAGTATAACCTGAAAAGAATTACAATAGAAAATGCAGTAAGTATCACCAGCAGGATAATAATGATCTTTTGCGCATGGTGTTCCATTGCATACAATGAGTAATACGTAAAAAGAATAATAGCAACTGTATTCAGAATAAATGATATCGTAAATTTTATTTTCATAGATTAAAAAGAGGGCCGCATAGAAATGCAGCCCGTAAACTAAACCAACTGCTTATGAGAAAACTGATTTTATTTTTTTTGGGATATATTATTTATCATCTTTAATTATTTTGTAAAGGTGGATTAGAAAATCATGAGCCTTCTGTAAAAACGGCAAACAGGCAAAAAGTGTCGTTGAAAAGAATTACCTGCTGTGTGGTCATCATACATTTAAGTTTAATTGATTTAAAAAAGGGGCCGCATAGAAATGCAGCCCGTTACCCTAAAACTAAACTGCCATGAAAAAAACTGTTTTTATATATGCGGATATATTCTTTATTATCTTTTAATTATTTTGTAAAGGTGGGTTAGAAAAATCAGTAGCTTTTTGTAAAAACGGTTAACGGGCAAAAGATGTCGGTGAAAACAATTTGATGTCAATTACATCGAAAAAAAAATCTTAAAAAGTAAGGAGATGGAGAAGCAATTTTTTGCCACAGATTACACAGATTTTTACAGAGATACTTGTAATCCGTAGCTTATTAAACAGTGGCTATTAAAATCAAAAAATATTCAATCTTTTGTTTAAGATCTTGCGGTAAGCATCTGCTACAGGGATGGTTTTATTATTAATGACAATAACTCCTTCTTCAATTTTTTCTATCTTATTAAGCGCAACAATATAAGAGCGGTGTACGCGAAGGAATTTATTAGGAGGTAATTTTTCTTCAACATTTTTTAAGGTAGTATGTATCGCATGAAATTTTTGTTGGGTAAATACTTTTACATAATCCCCCATGGCTTCCATAAAAAGAATGTCTTCAATTAGTAAACGTTTTAGTACCCCGTTATCTCTTATAAAAACAAATTCTGTTTCTTCAACTGAAACATCTGTTTTATTACTGTTATATATCTCGGTAGCTTTTTCAATTGCCTGCAAAAAGCGTGGAAGTGTGACAGGCTTTACAATGTAATCCGCCACTTTCAATTCAAAGGCATCCACTGCATATTCCGTTTTTGATGTGGTAAAAATGATGATTGGTTTTTTATCTACAAGGTTACGTGTTAGTTCTATTCCTGTCATGCCGGGCATTTCAATATCAAGAAATAACAGATCTACCGCCAGGGAATTCATGAGATTATAGGCTTCCAACCCACTGGAACATTCGCCAACAATTGTTAACTCTTCTACCTGTGAGGCCAATTGTTTCATGGCTGTACGGGCCATTTTATTGTCATCGATGATCAGGCAGTTCATATAAAATTTATAACATGATTTAGAATTTCTCTATCTCACTTAAATTTATACAAAAATATTTAGAAAGTATTAATGATTCAATTGAAGATACCTTTAGCACCACAAAGGGGATTTTATAAGAATCCCCTTTTTCTTTTAGCACTACCAGTGGCTTTTCCTTAAATCATTAATAAGTTATTTCGTCATTATCATTTTACATAAAAAGGAATGTTAGCCGTAGCTACCTTATTGTATCCATCACTTATGTATAAGAACAAGCGATAAGCACCTTCTTTTGCAGGTGTTTTCAAAATGGAATTGTTTAAGCTTTCAACAGTTACCGATCCCGGTATTTCAACGGGCCGTGATTCCCGGTCACCCCCATTTTTAAGGTCAGTGCTTTCAGGCAAAAGCTCCCAACGTATGGCCAATTTATCTTTATCCGGATCATTTGCAAATATGGCTACCGGGTAATTTTTATTTTCTTCCAGGTAAATGATATCAGTTGCTTTTTTATTATTCAATAATACAGAATCCACATGTGGCGCACGGTCTTTTGGCCATTTGCCTGTCCATAAATATTGCATTACGTCAACAACTTCTGATTCTTCTCCTTTCTCTGTAAAAAGCCCATACCAGGTAGGTGTTCTTTCCTGCTTTTGACCCCATAAAAACACGTATGAACCTATACAGTGATTATCCTGTTTTATAGATACCTCATACCTGCTCTTATACACTGCGGCTTTTTGACTGCTGGTTTCTTCTATGGATGCTTTCCAGGGAGTTTGCATACTTTCCCAATGGCCTGTTGGGCCCCATTCAGTTACCATGTATGGACCTTCCCATCCGGCAGAACGCAATTTTTGCGGTACACCGGCCAACCCACCATATTCCTGTATTGAAAGTAAATCAAGTTGGGGGCAACGTGATTTAATGTAATCAATTTCTCTTTTATTTATTCCGGCCAACATTGTTGTTACCAGGTGATTGGGATCTTCCTCGTGAATCATTTTTGTTATATCATTTACAGCATCCCAAACCTTTGGATTTTTATATTCAAGGTTAAGCTCATTGCCTATGCCCCATATTAACAGCGCCGGATAATTTTTGTATTTACGAACTTCGAGGCGCAGCTTTTCCAACTGTTGTTTCACTGCAACTGTATCATTGTAATTAAAGCCATGACGCTCCCGGGCTACGTTTAAACCCATGGTTACTGTTAATCCCAGTTGATTTGCTTTATTTAATACTTCTTCTCCATCCCGGGTATTCCAGGTACGGATAGAATTTCCTCCATACTTAGCCAAACGGTCGCTATAGCTTGTACCACCAGCTCCTTTTATAAAATAAGGCTTGCCATCTCTTAATAATATAAAACCATTATTTTTTGCAACGATTTTTGTTTTTACAGCACTATCAATATTTTGTGTATAAGCAGTATTTAATTCGGATAAAAAAAGGATGCTAATTATACTTGATAATTTAAATAAAATCACGGTTATTTTTTTCATAGGTGCTATATTATAAAGTAACTTTTCCTGTAAGTTTGATGGCTTTTGAAGATCCCCCAACAAGAATATCAAATACTCCGGGTTCTAATACCCATTCATTTTTTATATCATTATAATATTGAAATGCATCTGCATTTAGTGTAAGTATTATTGTTTTTTGCTCACCTGGTTGCAGCATTATTTTTTCAAAAGATTTTAATTCTTTTTCCGGTCTTGGCAAAGTTGATTTTTCCTGTTTCACATAAACCTGTGCCACTTCAGCACCGGTAACGCTTCCGCTATTTTTTATATTAAATGTTACAGTAACTTTTTTCTTACTTCCCTGAACTGTTAGGTTGCTATATTCAAAAGTGGTATAAGAAAGCCCGTGACCAAATGCAAATTGTGGTTCTACTTTATAGGTATCAAAATAGCGATAGCCAACATAAATATCATCAGTATAATATAATTGCTGTAAGTCTTTTGATTTCATGCCAATCTTTTCAGCAGGTGCATCTTCCAATGTTTTTGGAAACGTCATTGGTAATTTTCCTGATGGATTAACCTGCCCGAAAATTATTTTAGCTAATGCATTTCCGCCTTCCATGCCGGGATACCATGCCTGCAAAATTGCCGGCGCATTATTCACCCATCGGGTCATATCAATTGGTCCCCCGCCTATTAATACTACAATAGTTTTAGGATTTGCTTTTATCACAGCTTTTATTAATTCATCCTGCCCGAAGGGCATGTACATATCAGGCTTGTCAGTATCCTCTGCGTCATAAGCATTGTCACTCCAAACGTTATAATTATATCCATGTGTCCAACCGCCTACAACTATTGCCACATCTGCTTTTGAAGCTGCATCTGCTGCCTGTGTAATTAATGTATTATCTGCTGTTGCTCCTCTTTCAATTCTATATCCCTGGTTATACGTTATATTAATTTTATTGCCTCCTATACTTTTTAAACCTTGCAACGGAGTTACTTCATAAAAGGCTTTAGCCTGCGAGCTTCCGCCACCCATTGCCTGATTTCTTTCTGCATTAAACCCAATTACCGCAATTGATTTTATGGATGATGACAGCGGCAAAATCCTGTTATCATTTTTAAGCAAAACAATCCCTTCTTCTGCTATTTTAAGAGCAGTTTGCTGATGCGCTTTTGTATTATACTCACCTTTTTTACGCACTCCGTCAATCATATTTGTTTTGTACATCACATACAAAATCCTTCTTACTTTATCATCAAGTATTTTTTCATCAAGCTTACCATTTCTTATAAGAGTAACTACTGTATCCCCCATAAAAAATTTACTATAATTGGGGTTAGGCAGCATACCCAGATCTGTTCCCATTTCCAAATCGCAACCATTCCAAAATGCTTCAAGTGTATTGTGAACTGCTCCCCAATCGCTAATTACAGCGCCTTTAAATCCCCATTCTTTTTTTAATATCTGTGTAACCAGGTAATAGTTTTGTGTTGCCCACTGCCCTCTAAACTTATTGTATGAACCCATTAAAGTATTTACATTTCCTTCTGTAACAGCGGCTTTAAAACCCGGCAGATAAATTTCACGCAATGCACGCTCACTCATATTTACATTCACCGTGTTTCGTTTTGTTTCTATATTGTTGGCAGCATAATGCTTTACACATGCAGATATACCCTGGTCCTGCACACCTTTAATATAGCCTACTGTCATTTTTGAAATAAGGTATGGGTCTTCACTTTGGTACTCGAAATTCCGCCCGTTTAATGGTGAGCGAATAATATTAATGCCTGGTCCAAGAATAACATCTTTGCCACGAAAGTTAGCTTCACTGCCAAGAACAGCGCCGAAGGCATAACCTAATTTAGGATTCCATGTTGCGGCAAGACAAACCCCCGTAGGGAGATAGGTTCCGGAATCATAAACATTGTTAAGGCCCGACCAGCCACGGCCATGCTCACGCCTTACGGCATGAGGCCCATCAGAAGTTACGAGTTCAGGAATTCCTAAACGAGGCACACCGCCTGATGTAAAAGATGAACTTGCGTGTATCATATGCACCTTTTCTTCCAGCGTCATTTTTTTAATTAATGCATTGATCTTTGCTTCTGTAGATGCATTAGTTTGTGCATTTGCAGTTAATGCTAAAACTGTTGCAGTAATTAATAAAAGTATCCTTATAGGTGCTGATTTGTATACCATAATGATGAATTATTTAAGACTGATGAATTGAAAATAATTTAGTTTGAACTCACCTTTTATTATATGAACTTTAAAGCGGTTAATACCTTTAGTTAGAAGAATATTTTTTACAGTTATTATTTTCCAATCCTTATCATTTGCGCCTTGCATTAATGAAATATTTTCTACCAGGGTAACGCCATTTATTGTTAACTGTATTTCACCAGCCTTACCTGATGCAGTGCGGATATTTAAATTAAATGTCCCTGTTTTAGTAACATTGATTGTGTATTGCAGCCATTCACCATCTTCTATCCAGCCTACATTAAATCCGTTGGTTATAGAATCAGTACAGGCTTCAATATCCACTCCGTCATTTCTATATTGCCCGCCACGGTTTCCCTGGGTTCTTTTACCTGTTGATACATGGTAGTTTGCAGAGTCATTATCAAGATATGCAAAACGGTTTCTTCCTAAATCATAATCAACAGCAAATACAATTGCGTTTGATTTAATTACATGTTGCTTAAAAGGGATTGTTTCAAAAGAATGAACCTGCCGGAACATAGCATCAACAACATCTTTATGAAAAACATTATTCTCTGCTTTTATATCTTCCGTTAACTGCATCAAGGTATTAAAAGCATCCGCTTGCGAAGGTTTTGGAGATTGCCCTTTCCAATAACTTATCAATTGTTTATAGCCATTGTTTTGTTTAACCTGCAAAGGATTATTTAAACCAAATTTTTTTAGTGGCCACCATGCCCAGCCAATTTTATTTTTTTCAAATAATTCGATCGCATCAGTAAACCATACATTTGAGTTTTCTCCTGACTCTCCGCACCATACGGGTACATTGTATTTATCGCGGATATCTAAAAATTTTTGTATTGACTGCTGATCATTATTGTTCCAGTATTTATGAAAACTTACAACCATGTTGTTATCCCATAAAGGAAATATGCCGTTATAATTATTTGCCCAGCAATTTGCTTCAATAAAAATTATATGCTTTTTATCTACCTGTCTTATTGCTTCAGAAATATCCGTTAGCAATTTTTTAAGAGGAGCATTTTCTGTTTCGCCGCAACCATTTTTATCAGAAGCGTTTTGAAAACCCCAGTTAGTTTCATTAATAAGATCATAGCCGCCTATCCATTCTTCGTTTGCATAGCGCTCAGCTAATTTTTTCCAAAGAGTGATTGTTTTTTGTTTATTCATTTCACTTTGCCAAAGAGATGGTTTAGATGTATCCCTGTCTGAGATGGCGATATCATTTCCTTGCCCCCCGGGTGCAGCATGCAGATCGAGAATGAGATAAATTTTATTTGCTTTACACCAGCTTAACAAACTATCCGTTAATTGAAATCCTTTGCTTAACCATGTATCCTTACCTGGCACAGGCTCTTGCTCTGTTGGAAGTGTAAACAGGTTATAGTGCATAGGTAACCTTATCGAATTAAATCCCCATGCAGCCAAAGAATCTATGTCAGCTTTACGGGTGTGATTAGATAGCCATGCATTATAAAATGTATTTGTTTTTTCTTCACCAATCAAATCTATGATCTTAGATTTTACAGCTCTTTGATTTGCAGCAATTCCACCTAACTGTAACATATAAGGTTCCTGCAGCATCCATCCGCCAAGACCCATCCCCCGGAGAATTATTTCTTTGCCACTTCCATTTACAATAGCTTTTCCATTTACCTTAAGAAAGCCTTGCGAATATGTTGTATACTTCGAAAAAAACAGGAGAGAGATTAGTAATAATCTTTTTAAAAACATAATAGAAATAAGATTAAAGTTGAAATAAAATATGAGTGCTTGTTTTTTATGTGAAAAAAATCACTGCTTAAATGTTTTTATTTTTTTTAAAATATTGTAAAAGGTTATTTATTTTTTCATCACGATATACAGCAATTTTATGCGTACGTAATAAATAAAATGAGGTGGTATCACTTCCGGAAAGTTGAAATGTAATGGCCCGTGAGGGCTGCAGAGGCATATGACAATCTATACAATTTGCTTTCATAGTATTTGCCATTGCTTCATCCATTTTTAAAGAGCTATGATCAGTATCCTTATGGCAGCTTAAACATTTTTTAGAATATTCACTAACATCTGTACCTGCATTAGTATGCGGATTATGACAGCTTAAGCAATCCATAGTTTTACTTTGCAAAAAGCATTTGCTCTGCGATAACAATTGATATTGGTTACCATGTACATCAAAATCAGAAGTAGTATTATTATGAGAAGCCCATGGTAAAAAGAAATTTGCAAGTGTATCTCCCATTTTAAATTTAAAAGCAGAAATCTCTTTCTTTTTATCATTACCGGAATGACAAACAGCGCAGACATCTAATTTTTGTTGCCTTGATAATGTATTGGAAGTAACAATATATTTTGCCTGTTTCACTTCAGGATAAGTAAGATGATAATTTACATGATTGGTTGAAGGCCCATGACATCTTTCGCAATCGATCCCATTAATTAAAGAATTTTTATCTAATACTTCTTCTATCACCTTATTGCTTGCATTTAATTTTCCTTCAATGTATGAGCTATGGCATTCGAAGCAGCCTATCCCAATAGACCGTGTAAAATTTACAACGGAGGGATAGGCAGGGCTGGAAGCCCAGGTGTGTACTGTAGTATAATATGAAATGGGTAACTCAAAAGTTTTATTACCCTGCCAGTATAAAAAAGTTTGTGCATGTTTTATGCCGAAAGTAATATCCATGCGATGTATTTCTGCCTCCTTTCCATTTACATATAAAACCTGGAACAGGCCACTGTCCCTGTGTTCCATAACAATTTGGGTTGCAGAATTAACTACAAAAGTATTTTGGCCATGAGTAAAACTTCCGAGTATATTTTTGTCTGAGGCTGTTTTAGTGCTGTTGAAATGAGAGGTAGCAACATAAGAATCATAAATTGATTTATGACACTGCCTGCAACTGGCAGAACCTATAAATATATCTCCTCTTGGGTCATTATTTTTTTCCACGCTATTAATACACCTTGATAGAATCATAATTAAACCACTGATCGTGAATATTAATATGAAAGATTTTTTATTTCTCATATTCAGATCTACAGATTATTATTCAGCAATAAAGCAGGTACTATAATTGCTTTATTGAAAAACTCTTATATAATCAACTATCATCCTTTGCGGGAAAGTTGTTGTTGCATCAGGGCTGCCAGGCCAGTCGCCTCCCACTGCTACATTGAAAATGAAAAAGAAAGGAGCATTAAAAGGGTAGGGGCTGGAGCCTACATCGGTTTTATTTACAGTAAGGAAAAGATTATTATCAACATACAATTTTAGCTGGTCAAGTTTCCATTCCATAGAGAAAACATGGAATTGATCATAGAAGGAGCTGCCACTAAGCGTATAGAAATTTCCCTTTGAGCCATGTGTTGCTCCGGAAGCGCCATAATGTAAAGTGCTGTATGATTTTGATGGCTCCTGTCCTAAAAGTTCCATAATATCTATCTCTCCGCAGGCAGGCCATCCGGCGGTATTAATATTATTTCCAAGCATCCATAATGCGGGCCATATTCCTTTTCCTCTTGGAAGTTTAGCACGGATATCAACCTTGCCATACGTGAATGATTTTTTATTTTGAGTAGTTAACCGGCTGGAAGAATAATTAAAACCGCCGATTGATTCCTTACGTGCTTCTATGATTAAGTTTCCATTAGATACAAACACATTTTTTGCACTGTTAGTATAATATTCCAATTCGTGATTGCCCCATCCGCCGGAACCATTGCCAATCTCGTAATTCCATGTACTCCCATTTAATGCTGTTCCCGAAAATTCATCATTCCACACAAGTGTATAACCCGGGTAAGTAAGTGGTGTAGTGAAGCCGGTGTTATCAGTTGTAAAGTTTATTCCATCTTCTGTAATAATAGTGCCTTTAGCCGAAGCAACGCCAATTGTACAACCTTTGGGATTGCTAAGCTGAACGGTGAATTCAAGATTATCCTGTCGTGTGTCAGAAGCATCTCCTTTAATTTGAACGGTAACTTCTGCAATGGATTGATTGGCCGGAATACTAATTGTTCCGGATGCAGCTGTATAATCCCTGGGAGCAGTGGCTGTACCATCTGTTACTACATAATCAACAGTTACGGGAACAGTAGTTGTTTTATCTAATGTAATATTAAAATGCATGGTGGCTGTTGTGGTTGTTCTTGCCAGTGAAGCATTTTCAATTTTTACTACAGGCACAACAGCAGCCGGGGTTGGAGAGGTATTATCTTTCTTAGTACATGAAAGAGCAGTTAAATTTAATACGGCCATCAATAGACCGCTGAATTTTTGCAACATAGTAATTATTTTTATGACGCTATTTTGGGCTAATGTATTTAGCTGTATTTATAAGAAGGGCATGAAATAAGAAAGCACAGGACATTACTGTCCCGTGCTATGAAAACCTTAGTTCTTCTTTAAAATTTTACAGATCAATTTGCTTTAAGTTTTATATACCATGCATTGCCTGTTTCAGTACCTTGAACTCTCAGGTACAAACTAGTTGCTGTAATAGATAATATTTCATATTCTTTTAGCACAGCACCATAACCAATAAAGGTATCAGTACCGCCTAAAAGTATAGCTGTTTTAGTTGAAGCCGATGATGCAATTCCTGAAGCGGATGGAAGAAATGAAAAAGAAGATGTTCCACCACTATAATTGTAACATGCCTCACCTCCTGCAGCAGGAATGCCCGGAAGACCTCCTGCTAATGCACCTGTTTTAGTGAAAGCACCATCAGGCGTTGCAACAGTAAGGGTATAGCCGTTAGACGTTTTAGTGAATGTGTAAGTTGCAGTATAGAAACAGTTGCAACAAGCAACTTTTTCATTAATGCCTGCAGCCCACCATTCAGGCGTTACTGAAGTTGTGCTCCATGGGCCAACACCAAAATGTGCAGGTATAGTTTTATCTACACTCCAGCTTTTTGAGCCCGCCCCTGTAAGATTAGAAACGATAGTTGCAGAAGGTGTAAAATTACTTTGAACCTGGATATCTTTTGTTACCGTTGTTGCTGTACCGCCTGCACCATATGCTACTACTGTTATCCTGTAAGTGTTCAACCCCAGGGTAGTATATTTGTTGGTAGCCTTTCCATTGGCAAGAAATAGAAGGCTTATACCATCAGCGGCATTATAATCTATTTTATAAGAGAGTACATTTTTACCAGTCACTGTAACCTCCACATCGCCTGATCCATCGCCATTTGGATGTGTAGCATCTACGCCGATAATCTTAGTGCCGATAACAATGTCAGTTGGAGCAGTAAGACTTCCCATGCTGTAATCTGTTTTTTTGCAACTATTGATTACCAGCAATAGTGTAAATACACCTAAGTAAAATTTTATATTCTGTATCATGATAAATATATTTTAATTGGTTTGTCTAAAATTGTCAACATAAATAACCGCACCAGCACCATCCGCGCCATCATTAAAGCGCAAAACAAGTTGTCTGAATTTTTCGGTAGCAGGTATTGCTGCAATAGTGCCGAAATCAAACACAAGTTCTTCCCACACGCCGGATGTAGTAAATGCTGTTTTAAGTACCGCAACACCATTGGCAAGACCCGAGACTGCAGATTCTAATTCTACATTGAGTTTTTTACCTATCAATGCAGGATCAGGATTATAAGCCAGTACTCTTATTTTTTTACCTGCTGCCATGTCAATCGGAATATTTAAAGGGCTATAAGTTCCGCTCCAGGATTCATAACCACGGGTGAACTTACCAACCTTTGCGCTCATGTTTAATCCTGATGGATTCGGGTTTGCAACAGTAGCGAATTGTTGGCCACCACCAAAAGTGCCGAAAAAGTAATTGATAGTAGTTAAATCAAAAGTGATAGGAAGGCCAAACGGATCGTAAATAGTTACCGGCGTAATCTTCTCTGTTGTAGCAGCGCCACCGCTTAAGGCAACTACCCGTACATTGTAAATGCCTGCTGCTGCATAATCATGTGATACCTCGGCACCTGTAGCAAGAGGTGTACCTACCTCGTTAGCTACATCACCAAAATATACAAGGTAAGAAGCTGCATAAAGTGCTGTAGCTTTCACCTTTAAATTATGAATATTTGTAGTTGTAGTTACGGTTACATTTTCAGGAGCTCTGTAAGTTAGCTGTAACGGATAGGTAGCTGTGGTTTCCGTTCCTGAAAGGCTTTTTGAAATAATTGTAACAGTATAACTTCCTTCAGGATAAGCATGTGTGGCACTAAAGCCAGGGTTCACGTTAGCTTGTGATGCAGTACCTGTACCATGGCCAAACTTAACAACATAAGAAGATACACCCTCCCCGGTTGGTGTAATTTTTACATTACCGGAATTGTCATTGCTTATATCGAAAATTTTGCCGGGATTAGCTGAAGCGGCTGAGTTTAAAAAAGATGTATCACTATTAATGCCTTCTTTTTGACATCCAATTGCGCCTACAATTAATGCTAGTAAGCTAAATATTATTATTTTTTTCTTCATGATAGTTAGTTTTAGTAGTTCGGATTTTGAACCAGTTTAGTACCCTGTAATTCACCGGCCGGTATTGGGAAAATTTCATTTTTACCTGCTTTAAAACCCCTGCTTGCCAATACAGTGGCCGCATCCCCCCAGCGAACAAGGTCAAAGAAACGGTGACCTTCACCTGCAAGTTCTAACCTGCGCTCTGTTTTGATAGCATCCAGTGAAACAGGAACAGAGGGTAATCCTACTCTGGCACGAACAGCATCCAATAAAGCCTGCGCTCTTGCACCGGTTGCGCCCAATGCTTCAGCTTCCATAAGATAAGTATCAGCTAAACGGATGATATAATCATTTTGCTGGAAGTTTAGTTCGGTTGTACCGGGCAAGGTAGTTTTATCAGATAATTGAGGAATGAATTTCATCAAAAAATATCCGGTATTCTGATATCCTTCGATATAGGTTACCTTATTTGCAGCGGCCAGTGCTTTAACATCAAGAACCGTTGCGGAAAAGCGTGGATCATTCTTAATCAGGTCATAAAAGTTTTGAGTCCATACATTAAAGCTCCATCCTGCTGTATAAATATTAGGTGCACTTGGATCTTTTCTTGAATAACTTCTCGGTCCAACCATTTGGTCTGCGGAATTTCCTTCATCAGCACTGCTGCCCCAAAATCCCCAATCAGAAAAGGATTGGTTAGAATGAGCAGCTTCAAGGAGTGATTCAGCGTTGAATTTGTTAGTAAAGACCCATAGATCAGAAAAATTTGGCAACAGTTTATTACCATATTGATTTGGCTGCCCGGGTGTTGTACCGTTAACAATAGCTAATTGAGCTGCAGCTTCAGTTTTCTTATTTTCATATAAGTAAACCTTACCCAGCATAGCTTGTATAGCAACTTTAGTAAGCCTTCCTGCTTCCGTTGCTAAAACAACACTGGCAGGAAGATTTGGTATAGCTTCAGTAAGATCTTTTTCGATCTGTGTGTATACAGCTGCAGGAGTTGCCTGGGAAACATTATAAATGTCTGCAGCACTTAAGGGTTCAAGCAGTAGCGGAACGTTTTTGAACATCCTGACAAGGTTAAAATAGTAGATAGCCCGTAACGCCTTTGCTTCGGCAGTAAAGCGTGCCTTTTCCCCTGCATCCATAGGCACTCCCGTTAATTTTTGCAGTAAAATATTTGCTCTAAAAATACCCTGGTAATGATCGCTCCAGAAACTGCGGGGTAAAATGTTAGGATTGAGCGTATAATTAGAGAATCCCTGGATACCTGCACCATCGGTTGCGCCACCGCCACCGGCATAATTATCATCTGAACCTGCGTTCATCATTGTGATCATATTTTCAAAACCCCCGGCATTTTTGCGCAGCACATCATATACTGCTACAAGACCCGTAAAAGCTTGATCTCTATTGGCATAATAATTTGCTGTGAGAAATTGTCCCTGGGGGGTAAGTTCTATAAAACTCTTTTTACATGCTCCAAGCACAAATACGATTGTAATTGCAAGACATGCTGTTTTGATTTTAAAATTTTTCATATAAACTAAATTAATAAATTTAAAATTGAAGTTGAATACCACCAAGAATTGTACGTGCCTGCGGATATTGTCCCCTATCAATCCCAAATACTCCACCACCTACTTCCGGATCGTATCCTGTATAGTTTGTTAGAGTAAATAGGTTTTCTGCTGTAACGTATACTCTGAACCTGGATATGCCAACCCTGTTGAACAACCTGTTTGGTAGAGTATAGCCCAATTGTACAACTTTTAAACGCAGGTAATCACCACTTTCAAGATAAAAATCAGACATTTTACTGAAATTACCATTTGGATCGCTGTCGGTTAGTCTTGGAAAGTCATTCGAAGTTCCTTCACCATGCCAACGGCTTAATGCCTTTGTTGAATAATTTCCAGTTAGTATATCAAGCCGGCGTAATCCCTGGAATATTTTATTCCCTGCCACGCCTTGAGCAAAGGCCATAAAGTCAAAACCTTTGTAATCCATATTAATGGTAAAGCCAAAAGTATATTTTGGAAGATTAGTTCCAAGGAAAGTCTTATCCAGGTTATCACTGGATATTTTTCCATCCCCGTTCAAATCAGCCCATATAAAATCCCCCGGACGGGCATCGGGTTGAATGAGGCCGCCGCTCTTATTTTTATAATCCTGGATTTGCTGATCGTTCTGGAAAATTCCCATGGTCTTATAACCAAAAAAACTGTTATAGGATTGCCCTACCTGTGTGCGTGTAACAGAACCCATTGACTGGAAGCTTGCATCACCACCTATGAAATTTGTATCCTTGGCTACATAAGTAACAGTATTTTTTATGTAAGAACCATTTGCGTTAACTGAAAAATTGAACTTACCAAAACTCTTACGATATCCCAATTCTAATTCAAAACCGGTATTTTTCATATCCGCTACATTACCTGTTGGATTAGATGAAACACCTACATATCCGGGAATCACAATCGGACGAAGAATACCCGTTGTCTTTTTATTATACCAGTCAAATCCAACTGTAAGATTTTTGAACAGCTGTGCATCAAGACCAACATCAGTAGAAGCAGTTTGCTCCCAAAACAGGTCAGGATTATCTAAGGTTAAAGGTGCATAGCCTGTTGTTATTGCACCAGAATTTCCGATAGTATAATTATAGCCACCATTTACTATTGAAAGATACCTAAAGTCAGCACTGGCGTCATTCCCAACAACCCCGTACCCACCTCTAAGCTTTAAAGAGCTAATTATGTTATTGGTATGCCAGAAATTTTCTCTGTTAACATTCCACCCTGCAGAAAAAGATGGGAAGTAGCCATATTTTTTGTTGGGGCCAAACTTGGTAGAACCATCCCGGCGAACAATACCTGTAAGAAAATATTTATCTAAATAACTATAGTTTAGGCGACTAAATAAGGAATAAATTTTGTGTTGTACAAAATCGCTGGAGTAATCTGACCGGTCAGCTACGGGAACATTAAAATTAAAAGAAGCATCCTTATAGCTACTAATGGGTAGATTAGAAAGAGTTACCCCAACATTGCCGCCAATGTTTTCCACGTAAGCACCTTGGCCTACCAAAAGGGTAATATCGTGATTACCTAATTTTCTATTATAAGTAATTGTATTCTCAATATTCCAGTTGAACGATCTGTTCTCACCTTTACCATAACTATTTTTGCTTGATGAAACTGTTGAACTAAGGAGATAAATAGGATTAAAGCCAAGATTACCATAAAATGCCTTTTTTGCTCCAACTGTAGAACGCAGCCTAAGCCCTTTTATCGGGGTTGCTTCCAGGTAAGCATTACCAACAAAATCATCAGACCAGTTATATCCACCCAATCTTGTTTGAATATATGCAATTGGGTTTGTCATTTCCTGCCCTACATAATTGGAAATACCATAAGGATTACCATTGGCATCTTTAATTATCGTTGAATTGGTATAGATACCCGCATTCGGCTGTGCCGTTGGATTTGTAACAACTAATGGTGTAATAGGGTCAAGATTTATAGCAGAACTCAACGGGCCGCCAAATTCACTATTGGTATTGCCAAGTCCTGTACTCCTGGCATGGGTATATCCCAACGTTTGACCAAAAGTAAAAATGTTGGATATCTTATGCGTAGAGTTGAGGCGAAAGTTTAATTTTTGATATTTGGAAATCTCTGTAGCAACAATTCCATCCTGCTTTTGTATACCCGCAGATAAATAAAAAGTTGACCTGTCACTTCCTCCACTAAGACTAATTTCCTGCAAATACTTACGTGCAGAGTTATTAAAAATTGCTTTCTGCCAGTCCGTACCGGTACCTAATGTAGTAACATCAGGAAATACAATGTTCTTTCCTGCAGCAACTGAACTTTCGTTCCTTAAAACTGCATATTGTGTTGCATTAAGCAGATCAAGCATTTTTGCCGGAGCTGAAGTAGCATAAAAACCATTATAGTTTACAGTAAGTTTTCCTGATCTACCCTTTTTTGTGGTTACCAGTATTACACCTCCTGCAGCACGTGTACCATAAATAGCAGAGGAAGCTGCATCTTTTAATACTTCGATGGATTCGATATCTGACTGGTTGAGATAACCTATACCTCCTGCGTCAACTACTACACCATCAACAACCCATAATGGGTTATTGTTATTAAAGGTGGTAATACCACGAATACGAATCGTAGAAGCAGAACCAGGTTGCCCTGAATTTTGCATTATTGTTACGCCGGATACACGGCCTTGTAATGCCTGTTCGATTCTACCATTAGGCACATTTTCCAGGTCCTTAGCCTTAACACTGGAGATAGCTCCGGTGACTAAGCTTTTTTTCTGCGTTCCATAACCAACAACTACCACTTCATTCATTACATTTTCATTCGGCTGAAATACTACGTCTGTAGTACCAGATGCACTGACAGAACGTTCCATCGGCTGCATGCCTACCAAAGTAAAAACTAATGTGGAATTTTTACGGGGGACAGTAATATTATAATTACCATCGGAATTAGCTGTAGTAGCAATACGGGTGCCCTTGACAGAAATTGTTGCGCCTACAGCCGGGTCTCCTGTAGCAGTAGTAACTTTTCCAGAAACATTAAGTTCCTGAGCCAATAAAACCGGGATGGCCATCAAATAAAAAACAAAAAATAGGAAAGTAGTTCTAATTTTCATATACAAGCAATTTAATTTTGAGGAAAAAATTTGGTTCAATCGTAAAAAGAGAAGGCAAATTTGAAGTATAAAATTTTATTTTCCAAATATTTAATACTACACTACTACATCATTCAAAAAAAATGGTTGGTTCTCACGTATATCTGTACTTCTTTATTACATCATTAGCATTATTTCATATTTTTAGTCAATTATTCTTTGATGTATGAAAAAGGTATCATTAATCCTGCTATTATTTTTTTTATTTAAAAGGTTGCCAGCACAAAATTCTATTGGGTTATCTGATATAATAAACTATACCAACCAACTATATGCAGCAGGGGCACAAAACTGGGACATTAAACAAGATGAAAATGGGATACTATACTTTGCAAATAATGAGGGGTTATTAACTTTTGATGGTTCTTATTGGAAATTATACAAACTGCCCAACAATACAGTAGTACGGTCTGTTGAAATAGGATACGACCATAAAATATATGTAGGCGGCCAAAATGAGATAGGATTTTTTAGCCCGGATAAAAAAGGGGCACTTGTTTATACTTCTTTAATCTCTTTAATACCTCTAAAAGATAGATCTTTTAATGACGTTTGGAGTATTATATCCTATGGCAGGGATATTTTTTTTAGGACGAGTACTAAAATCATGAAATTAAATGGAAATAGGTTTTCTATTTATCCGGATGAAAACTGGCGCTTTATTGGATTAAGCAATAACCAATTAATTGCACAGGATCATACGAATAAATTACAGGTGTACATTAATAATTCATGGATGCCTTATATTAATCAAAACGTTCTGCCTAAAGATTTTCTTCTTACTTCTTTTGTTCCATTTTCGAAGGATACCTCTATTATTACAACATTAAAAAATGGTGTTTACTTTTTTGTAAATAATTCGCTGACTGAATTTAAAGCAACTGCTTTAAATGATATATCTAAAAAGAATATTTATACTTCTTTAAATATTGGGAATAATCGTTTATTGCTTGCTACAAGTTTAGATGGTTGTTTTGTTATTGATAAAAAAGGTAATCTTATTCAAAGTTTTTCAACTTTAGAAGGGTTACAAAATAATAATGTTCGTCACGTATTTTTAGATAAAAACCACAATCTTTGGTTAGGCCTTGATAATGGCATTGATTTTATTGCATATAACAATGCCATTAAGGAAATAAATCCTGACAGACAAAATAAAGGCGCAGGCTATGCTGCTATTATTCATAATAATTCTCTTTATATAGGAACTATCAATGGGCTATACTCAATTCCTTTAGATAATTCTAAAAACCTGAGTTTACTTAAGGGTATTTTTAAGCCTATAGCAAAATCCCAGGGCCAGGTTTGGAGCCTTGCGGAAGTGAACGGAGAATTATTGATGGGCCATCATGAAGGTGCATTTATAATAAGTAATAATACAGCACAACTGTTAGATAATTCGTCAGGCTTTTGGAATTTTTTCCCATTATATAAGCAGTCTTCCACGATAATGCTCGCAGGAAATTACCAAGGTATTAATTTTTATAATTATGAAAACGGGAAGTTTATAAATTCTAATATTCGTGCACGTTTTGAATCTTCCAGGTTTATAGCAATGGACAACGAAAATGTTTGGGCAGCTCATCCATATAAAGGAATTTTTAAAATCAATTTTAATCCTCCCGGAAATACTACTATACAAAATTATAGTAATAATAAAGGCCTGTCATCAGTTAATCACTACTACATTTATAAAATCAAAAACAGAATTGTAGTGCCCACTGAAAATGGTTTTTTTGAATATAATTCTTCTGCTGATATTTTTCAAAAATCAGTATTTTTTGAAAAACTTTTTGGCCCGATAAAAACCAATTATTTAAAAGAAGATCCAAATGGAAATATTTGGTTCACCTCAGAAAAAAATTTAGGAGTAGTTGATTTTTCAGGTAAGGAACCGAAGGTGATTTACATAACAGAATTAACAGGTAAATTTCTTCGCGGGTTTGAGTTTATTTATCCCGTTGATATAAATAATATTCTTGTGGGTGGAGAAAAGGGGTTTTACCATATTAATTATGAACAATACCGCGGAAACAATAACCGGATTGAAGTATTAATAAGAACCGTAAAAGCTATTAATCAAAATGATAGTTTAATTTTTGGGGGTTATTACAGCGCTGTAAAAACACAACCTGAACTTAATTATCATTTAAATTCTATTCATTTTGAATACTCTTCAATTTTATATGGCCAGCAATCAAACATTGAGTATAGCTATTTATTAAAAAATTTTGATAAGAACTGGTCTGGCTGGATAAAAAAAACTGATAAGGAATATACTAACCTGCCGGCAGGCACGTATAGCTTTCAGGTTAAAGCCAGAAATAATCTTGGCAATGAATCAAAGATAGCGAGTTATAGTTTTACTATTTTACCTCCATGGTATCAAACAAAATGGGCTTATTTTATTTATATTTTGCTTTTTATAATCGGCAATTATATCCTTATTATTTTTCTAAAAAGAAAGTTCAAAACACAGCAAATAAAACATGATGAAGAACAAAAACGATTACAATATCTGCACCAACTGGAAATGGAAAAAACAGATAAAGAGATTGTAAAATTAAAATATGAAAAGCTGGAAGCAGAGGTGCAACATAAAAATAAAGAGCTTGCGTCGGTTGCCATGCACCTGGTACAAAAAGGTGAGCTTTTATCTAAGATAAAAGATCAGATGGTACGTTTAAAAGAACATTCTAAAAGTGAAAAAAGTTCTGATGACCTAAAAAAAATTATCAATGTAATTAAAGATGAAAATAAAATTGATAAACAATGGGAACAATTTACAGTGCACTTTGATAATGTTCATAGCGATTTTCATACTGCATTAAAAAGTAAACACCCTGCCTTAAGTGCAAAGGAATTAAAATTATCTGCCTATTTAAGAATGAATCTTTCTACCAAAGAAATTGCACAATTAATGAATATTTCAATAAGAGGTGTTGAAATAAGCAGGTACAGGCTTCGTAAAAAATTACAGATACCCACTGATGTTAACTTATATGATTTTCTTATTGAGGCAACCTCTTCTAACTAAATACACCCTATACAACTTTTTAAATCAGCCTTAGTAGTAGATGATTAACTACATCTTACTTCATAAATAGTTTTTCGGTTCACTCTATAACATTTTTCTCGCACTAAAAACGTGTTGGCCATCATTAATAATTTGCTGTGATACGCTTATCTGGAAAGCGTTACAAAATATATATTCACCTTTTGGCGTTATTAAACATGTAATAAGTTTAACTATTTGTAAATATTGCCCTGGTTATCTTTGTAAAATAATAAGAGTTATTAAATAGCAGCATTGTTGAGGATGATTTGCGCAGACACAAGCGAATGTTGTTTACAAAAATTAATATCAAGATTTTCATATAGCAATCAATCGTTGAGGTCGTCCCGTTTCTACGGGAGGACCTATTTTTTTTCAGAGATGTCCCAACAACTCCATGATGAAGATTTAAGCCCCTTAAAAAAGATATTACTATTTTTATTTCTGAATCACAGGAAAAAGTATTCTTTGGATAACTAATTGAATAGTTTTTCTGAGTTTATTCATAAAATAATCTTTAAAAAAAATTACTAAAATGGAATATAGCCCTTCACCAAAAAGATACGATAGCATGATTTATAACCGTTGCGGAAAGAGTGGCTTATTGCTGCCTGCTGTTTCATTTGGATTGTGGCAAAACTTTGGATCAGTAGATGATTTTAAAAATGCCTGGAAGATGGTTTGTCATGCATTTGATCGCGGGATAACTCATTTTGATCTTGCAAATAATTATGGGCCGTTACCCGGTACTGCCGAAGAGAATTTTGGTAAAATAATAAAGAAAAATTTTACAGGTAATCTTCGCGATGAATTAATTATTTCTACCAAGGCAGGTTATTTAATGTGGCCCGGCCCTTACGGCGAGTGGGGATCGAGAAAATATTTATTATCGAGCCTTGATCAAAGTTTAAAAAGAATGGAACTGGAATATGTTGACATTTTTTATTCGCATCGGCCTGACCCCGATACACCCATGGAAGAAACGATGATGGCGCTTGATACTGCAGTAAGAAGTGGAAAAGCATTGTATGCAGGAATTTCCAGCTATAGCCCTGAACAAACAAAGCAGGCAATAAAAATTTTAAAAGATCTCGGTACGCCCTGCCTGATACATCAGCCTAAATATTCCATGTTTGAAAGGTGGGTAGAAGATGGTTTATTAGATGTTTTGGAAGAAACAGGCGTTGGTTGTATCCCATTTTCTCCATTGGCGCAAGGCATGCTTACTGATAAATATTTAAAGGGGATTCCTAAAAATTCAAGAGCATCTAAACCGGAAGCCTCATTAAAACTTACCGATATAACTGCTGAAAGATTACAGCAAATCAGGGCATTGAATGAAATTGCAAAACTACGAAACCAGTCCCTGGCTCAAATGGCAATTGCCTGGTTGCTGAAAGATAAAAGAGTAACCTCTGTATTAATTGGAGCAAGCTCTGTTGATCAATTGAACAATAATATTGATACGCTCAACAATTTAAGTTTTTTGCCTGATGAACTGGATGCAATTAATAAAATATTAAAAGATTGAAGAGTGTGGTAATAAAAAATATTCTATCATTTTTTTGTTTCAATTATTTCAAGTTTATTGTAGTTATTTGTATCAGCTTTATTAGTTGTGACTCCGCAAAAACTAATAAGAGTTCTTGCAATATTTTACCGGCAGCCTCTTTGCAACCTTATGGAAGGTTTATAGTAAATGATAAGCAGGAGGTGGAACTGATAAGTTCGGGAGTGCATTTTGGTTTTACTTTCGAAGGAAAGCAATGCGAAATTTTTGCTTCAATTTCTAATGCAAATGCACACAACTACCTGCAATATGAATTGGATGGTATTTATCAAAAAAGAATAAAAATATCCGGAAATTCTAAAGAGCCTATTATTATTAATGCTGCAGATACCGGGAAGCATACGATATGGATATATAAAGCAACAGAAGCATATACAGGCGCTATCCTCATTCAAAAGATTTCAGGTGAAAAAATAAGGGTTCTTCAAAAACAAAGTTTGCCATTAATAGAATTTATTGGCAACAGCATTACCTGCGGCGCTGCTGCCGATGCATCTGAAGTTGCCTGCGGCGCCGGCGAATACCATGATCAACACAATGCTTATTATGCGTATGGGCCAAGAGTAGCAAGAGCCTTAGGTACTGAATTTATCCTAAGCAGTATAAGTGGTGTCGGCATTTACCGCAATTGGCATAGTGATGGGCCTGCAATGCCAGAGGTGTATGAGAAAACAGATTTTCAGAAGAATAATACTATCCTTTGGAATTTTAAAGCTTATACACCACACGTTGTAAGCATAGCGTTAGGGACAAATGATTTCAGCAATGGAGATGGGTTAAAAAAAAGAGACCCATTTGACAGTTCGATTTTTGTAAGCAGCTATATAAAATTTGTGCAATTGGTGAAATCGAAATATTTGCATGCACAAATAGCTTTGCTAAGTAGCCCAATGCTTAATGGCAGTAACAGGGTTACTTTGCAAAACTGTTTATCAACAGTAAAAAATAAAATTGATGCGTTATATCCTGGCAGCAAACCTATAGCGCTATATTTTTTTAAGCCCATGCAAACCAGGGGATGCGGCGGCCACCCCAGCGTTGAAGACCATGCTATACTTGCAGAAGAACTTATCCCTTTTTTTAAGAAGCTGTTGTAAATCAAGTAACCTGTAGAAGCCTCAATTTACTTTTTGCCATGCAATTATTTGTTACTTAAAGAGTCTTCCTTTGCCTGCGGCATATCAACTGGTATTGCCTCGCCTTTATGGCATGTATAGCAGGTAATTGTTTGTATTAATTGTTGGTCTTTAACTCCTTTTTCAGGAGGGAAATATTTGGCGTTAATACCATTTGTCATAAGCATCATTTTGCGGGCAATTAATTTCTCTGATTTTGCATCACTTGCCATATCCCAGGTTTTCCTTAGCTCGTTATGTACATGGCAGAATCCACACTTTACCCCGAGTGAAATGGAATAATGCTCCATAATACTATCCAGCGCCTGTTCGGAAATATCCTTTGGTAAAATTTTTAAATTTTTAAATTTTGGCGGATCAAAAGTTGTAAATGCAGCGAGTGTAATGAAGCTGATAAAACCAAGAAGAATCAAAAACGTTTTTTTCATAAATGATAATTAAAGATGTTTAAAGATATATGGTAAAAACTAAAAATGATGCCGGTTAAAAAATTATTCTTAAAATTTATTCCGTCTTTATGATAATTGGAAAAGGAACAGTAATAGAAAAACAAATGTGGCTTTGTTGCGAAATATACATATCAAACTTGGTTAAATAAATTTGGATGATTTATAATGGCAGGAAAATTGATTTCTATAAAAGAAATCAAAGCCTAATGAAAAAAATATTTTGTTGTATGGTATTTGGAATAGCGCTTATTTCCTGTCATACTACCAAAACATCATCCGGTAATATTGTGGTTGAAAAAAATAATGCTGCATATTTGAATGGAACCTGGCAATTGCAAATGCTTTTTGCATCTGATAATAACTGGATGCATGCCCCCTTCATAAATATTAATTTAAAAGACAAAACATTTTCAGGAAACGGCAGTTGTAATACTATCAGTGGAAAATTTACTATAAATGAAAACTATCTTGGATTTGATAAAAATATAACCTCAACAAAAATGGCTTGCCCAAATAATTATGAGAAATCCTTTCTATCTGCTCTTTTAAAAATAAACAGGTATACACTCAATAAAGATGAGCTGGAGTTAGGGCAGGGAGATATTGTATTAATGAAATTTAAGAGAAATTAAGTGCAGATTATACTGCCATCGCCTGCTCAATTATCTGTTCCATATCAATACCGGAATGGCTTTCGTCATAAATACATTCACCATTTTTTATAACCAGTATTTGGGGCGATTCGTGGCAGACTTTAAAATCTTCTGAAATTTTATTGGAGATCAACCTGTATTGTATTAGATCAAGAAAATGAAAGTCCATCTCATCCGGCTGAATGTTTCTTTCAAGCCTGTTTTTAGCCATACTGCTTATAGAACAGCGTGTGCTATGCTTAAAAATAACCTGAGGCTTTGTGTTAGAATGTACTTTTATTTGATGAAGTTGTTCTTCATTAGTCAGGGTGATCCAATTCATGTATGTAAGAAATCTTTAGTGAATAATATTCTCTGTCATTGGGCATCCCGTGCGGCTTCTTCTGCTGCTGGTGCATGATGATAAAGTTGCTATTACAAAAGATACAATTAGAACAGTAAAGATTAATTTTTTCATAGTTTTTTATTTAGTTGAACTATTTTGCATCTTCATTGACGCAAAGTTAAGGCATCCCCTTCATGGGAATAAATTCTAAAACGTCTAATTATATCAATCTATTGTTAAAACTCAAAAAAAAGTTTAAAATCCTTTAAATTCCCCGTTAATGCATGTTCATTTTATAGCTATCGGCGGTAGTGTAATGCACCAATTGGCAATTGCTCTTAAACGCAAAGGTTACGTGGTTACAGGCAGCGATGATGAGATATTTGAACCAGCAAAGTCGAATCTTGAAAAAGAGAATATTTTGCCTTCAAAAACAGGTTGGTTTCCTGAAAAAATTACTAAAAATATAGATGCTGTTATTCTTGGAATGCATGCAAAAGAAGATAATCCTGAATTGCAAAAGGCAAAAGAGTCAGGGTTAAAAATCTATTCTTTCCCTGAATATATTTACCAGGAAAGTAAAAATAAAACCAGGGTAGCAGTAGGTGGAAGCCATGGAAAAACCAGTACTACTGCCATGATAATGCATGTGCTTAAAAATGCAGGAAAAGATTTTGATTACCTGGTGGGTGCGAAGCTGCAGGGGTTTGAGCAAAGTGTAAATATTACCCATGCGCCTGTTATTATTTGCGAAGCGGATGAATATCCTGCCAGCGTGATGGAGAAGCGCCCAAAATTTCATTTCCTGTTTCCTCATATTGCTGTTATTACCGGCATAGCATGGGATCATATTAATGTGTTCCCAACGTTTGAATTTTATTTAGAGCAATTCAAAATATTTATTAATAAGATAGAGACAAATGGTGTTTTAATATATAATGAATCGGATGAAATATTAAAGAAGCTGGTTGATGAAAATAAACGACTTGATATCAGGTATGAGCCTTATAGATTACCTACCTATTTTATTGAAAACGGGAAAACAGAAGTGATAATTGAGGGAGAAAAGTCAATGCCACTAAAAGTATTTGGTAATCATAACCTTTTGAATTTGCATGCTGCTTATTTGGTTTGCAAAGAGTTAGGAGTAGGAGCGCAGGTATTTATAAAAGCTATTACTGATTTTGCAGGCGCTGCAAAAAGATTGGAGGTATTGGCTGAAAATAAGGAGTATAATATTTACCGTGATTTTGCCCATGCACCCAGTAAGGTAAAAGCCAGTATTGAGGCAGTTAAACTGCAATTTCCCACTAGAAAATTAATTGCAGTTTTGGAATTACATACCTACAGCAGCCTGAATGAAAATTTTATGAAAGAATATAGAGGTGCTATGAAGGATGCTGATGAAGCGGTGGTTTTTTATAGCAGTCATGCATTGGAATTAAAAAGAATGCCAGTGCTGCCAAAAGAAAAAGTTATCCAGGGTTTTGCGAAAGATAATTTACTGGTTATAAATAAAAGAGAAGATCTTGAGCAATTCCTTGAAAAGGAGGATTATTCTAACTCAAATTTACTACTGATGAGCAGTGGAAATTACGACGGAATGGATATTTTGAACTTAAAACTTACAACGTAAAACCTATAATTTAATGCCCTTACAACTAACACGCCCTTTGGCTTTTATTGATCTTGAAACAACAGGTGTTAATCTTGCCTGCGACAGGATTATTGAGATTGCTATAATAAAAATTTTGCCTGACGGAACAAAACAGGTTAAACATAAAATCTTAAACCCCCAAATACCAATTCCACAGGGCTCATCAGATATACATGGCTTTACAGATGAGATGGTAAAAGCTTCGCCGACATTTAAAGAGGTGGCTAACGAATTAAAGCAATTTATTGACAATGCTGATCTTTCAGGATATAATTCAAACCGGTTTGACATACCTCTTTTAGTGGAAGAATTCCTGAGAGCAGGAATTCAACTGGATATGAGTAACAGGCGAATGGTGGATGTACAGCATGTTTTTCATATGATGGAGAAAAGGACATTGTCAGCTGCATACCAGTTTTACTGCAATAAAGAATTATGCGATGCTCACAGCGCTGAGGCAGATGCTACAGCTACCTGGGAAATATTAGAAGCACAAACTATACGGTATCAAAACCTGGGGAATACATTGGACTCTATCCTGGAATTTACGGGGGAAGAAAAAATTGTGGATTTTGCCCGAAGAATGATAATGGATAATGATATAGAAATATTTAATTTTGGAAAACATAAGGGCCGGCCTGTAGCTGACGTTTTAAAAGCAGAGCCCCAGTATTATGACTGGATGATGAAAGGCGATTTTCCATTGCATACCAAACAGAAACTCACCGAAATATTTAACCGCACCCTGTTAAAAAAATAATAATTGAAAATTTGATTGGTTATTGTTTAAACCTGTCTAATAATAGTTTCGTAAATTTAAATAATTAATTTTTTTTTTGGAGAAGCTGATCATCATACCTACTTACAATGAAAAAGAAAATATTGCCAATATTTTACAGGCAGTTTTTTCTCTTGAGCAAAATTTTCATGTTCTTATTATTGATGATGGATCACCGGATGGAACTGCCAACATAGTAAAATCTTTATTCGCAAAATATCCCGGGCAATTATTTTTAGAAGAAAGAATCGGAAAGCTTGGTTTGGGCACGGCATACATCCACGGATTTAACTGGGCATTGGATAAAGGATACCGTTTTATTTTTGAAATGGATGCGGATTTCTCTCATGACCCACATGATCTTGATAAACTTTACCGGGCCTGTGCAACAGGGAGTGCTGATGTAGCCATAGGATCCAGGTATGTAAAAAATGGACGGGTCGAAAACTGGCCATGGTCAAGAGTTAGCCTTTCCAAAGGCGGCGCATTGTACACAAGAATGATAACATGGATACCTGTTAAGGATCCTACTGCAGGTTTTATTTGTTATAAAAGAGAAGTGCTTGAAGCAATTAATCTTGATGAAATAACTTTTGTTGGTTATGCTTTTCAAATAGAAATGAAATTTGCCGCATGGAAACTCGGCTTTAAAATAAAAGAGGTGCCTATAACTTTTATTGACAGGCAATTCGGTATATCAAAAATGAATAAGGGTATTGTAAAAGAAGGTATCCTTGGGGTACTGAAATTAAAGTGGATGAGCATGTTTAAAAATTACCGTAACCGCGTAAAAAATATTCCTGAAATATCTCCCTCTTTTCAAAAAGAAATTACTGTCTGAATCGGGATTTATCTGATTTTTTTTCCTGCGGACTCCACAAATCCCACATTCCCGGCTCTCACAATTATTTTTTAAACCCAGGGTGAAACCGCTGTAAAGTATCCCGTAAATATTCCCTGTCAAGATGTGTATAAATTTCTGTAGTGGTAATACTTTCATGCCCCAGCATTTCCTGAACAGCACGCAGGTCTGCGCCCCCTTCTACCAAATGTGTAGCAAATGAATGACGGAATGTATGTGGCGAAATATTTTTAGTTATACCTGCCTGTTTTGCCAGTTCTTTAATTATCATAAATATCATAACTCTCGATAATTTTCTTCCCCTCCGGTTTAAAAATAAAATGTCCTCATAACCTGGTTTTACAGGTGTGTGAACCCGGGTATTATTTTTATAAAGAGCAATATGTTTTACAGCGCTGCTGCCAACAGGCACCAGCCTTTCCTTATCACCTTTGCCGATTACTCTTATAAAACCTACATCAAGGTATAAGCAGGATATTTTTAAATTCACCAGTTCAGTAACCCGTAATCCGCAGCTGTACAGCGTTTCAATAACAGCTTTATTTCTCACTCCTTCAGGTGTGCTCAGGTCTATGGCAGCAATTATACTTTCAATTTCATTAAAGCTTAATACATCCGGCAGGCTTCTTTTTAATTTAGGCGCTTCCAGTAAAGCAGTAGGGTCTTGTGTTACAATTTGTTCCTGCAGGCAGTATTTATAAAAATTCCTAAGCCCTGAAATAATCCTTGACTGGCTTGACGGTGTCATTCCTAATTCGCTAATCCACTTTACAAATTTTTCAAGGTCGGTTAATAAAATTTGCCGGGGGGATTTGTCTGATTTTATCAACAGGAGATATTGGGTTAATTTTTCTATATCCTGTAAATAAGCCTGAACGGTATTATCTGATAAAGATTTCTCCAGCTGAAGGTAAGCCCTGAATCCTTTTTTATATCCCTCCCACATATTTAAATATTGTTTTTAAATTATCCTTATTCATCTGGATTTATGTTCTAATTTAGCTCCTGCTAAATTCGTTAATGATACTCAATATCGGCTAATCTAATTTTATTCTTAATGCAGGTTATAAATCTTCGGCTTCACAAAAAAAAATATATTCAGAACAAAAAATCTCTCCGGTATTTTTTAACTAAAACAGAAAATAATCCTCCAAAGAACCTGGATGACCTTGCAGAGAAGATTGATAAAGAAGTTTGGAAAGAAACAGATTGCCTTAGCTGCGCCAATTGCTGTAAAACGATGAGCCCTACTTACACTTTCCAGGATATGAAAAGAATTGCTGGTCATCTTAACATGAGGATAAAAGATTTTAAAACAAAATGGCTTTACCTTGATAAAAAAGAAAATGACTGGATGAATGTTTCCCGTCCATGCCAGTTCCTTGATAAGAAAACAAACATGTGTTCAATATACGAAGTGCGGCCGGCAGATTGTTCAGGCTTTCCTCATCTTAATAAATTACCGGTTACTGATTACATGTACATTCATCACCAGAATATCGAATACTGTCCTGCCACTTATAGGTTTGTTGAAAAATTAAAAGAGAGAATCTTATTATCAAAAATTACTGTAAAGAAGATTGGGATAGGGGTTCAAAAATAGCTGTCAGAGTGATACATCTTCAATTAAAAAATATTCGGGTTGTTTATTTTTTTCCATGGTTATAGAGAGTATATCAAACTGGATTAATTTCCAGCCAGGATAGAGCAACAAAAATTCTTCGGCAGCTCCCATCAGGTTTTTTACTTTCTTTTTGCTAACATCTTCTTCGGGATGCCCGAATGTTGTAGTCCGCCTTGTTTTAACTTCAATAAAATGTAAGCAGGAATTCTTTGTAGCGATAATATCTGTTTCCCAGTTTTTATGCCTCCAGTTGCGGTGAAGAATTGTATAACCTTTATCCAGCAGGTATTTTGAAGCCATTTCTTCCCCCAGGTTGCCGGTTACATTATGATGCGCCATAAAATGCAAATTAGCAATTTGCGTTCTGTAAAATTGTATTGATGGCGAAATTTTATTACTTATTTTTGCCCTAAATAATTCAGTATGAAAATAACAAAGCAGGTAGTAGTAAGTTTTATTTTACTGGTAATAATTGCATCATTGTATCGCGTTATGCCGGGCAGACCTTTTGGTTTTGCTCCACAATGGGCCATGACAATATTTGCAGGAGCAGTGATAAAGAATAAGAAGTTCTCCTTTCTTCTTCCATTAGCTTCCATGTTTGTATCAGATGCTTTGTATGAAATATTATATAGAACCGGGGCAGGAAATATACCTGGATTTTATTCAGGGCAAATAACCAATTATATTCTTTTTGGAGCGATGACCGTGTTTGGATTTTTTATAACAAGGATAAGCTTTAAAAGAATTTTTGCTGCTGCTATTGCTGCACCCACTGCATTTTTCCTGTTGTCTAATTTCTTTGTATGGTTTAGTAATTCTCCTGATGCAGGCTATGCACGGCCAAAAACTTTTAACGGATTATTGCTCTGCTATAATGATGGATTACCTTTCTACCAGTGGAGTATAGCAGCAACTTTAATTTTCTCTGCTATATTGTTTGGCAGTTATTATTTTGTTACGAAAAATTCTGCCACTGCAGAAGATAGATTTGTTATGGCCTGATCTCACTCTCATAACCTTCATCTACCAATAAATGTTTTCCATCGGCAGCTTCTGTTGCTAACTCATCACAACGGGCATTGTAAAAATTATCAGCATGTCCTTTTACCCATTTAAATTTTATTTGATGGTTTTGTGAGAGTTTATAAAAACGTAGCCAGAGGTCTTTATTTTTTTTGCCTCCTTTAAAATCCGTCTTTATCCATTTTGCCAGCCATCCTTCTTCATAAGCTTTTACCACATAGTTGCTGTCAGAATAGATTAGCAACGATAGATTATTTTTTTTCATCGCTTCCAGCGCTGCTATTACAGCCGTCAGTTCCATCCTGTTGTTTGTGGTAAGGCGATATCCTTTTGATAATTCTTTACGAATATCTCCCCAAATTAAAACTGCGCCATAGCCGCCAGGGCCCGGGTTTCCACGGGATGCACCATCAGTATAAATGATAACCTGTTGCATAGTTAGTTTGTAGTTGGTGGTTGGTAGTTAATAGTTGGTGATGTTTAAAATAGTTTAATGTAATAACGAATATTCAATTCTAAAAAAACTACAAACTATAAATTGCAAAAACTTTAAACTTGAATGACGCCGGTTTTAAAATCAGCAATATCATTATTATTATTTGCCGCGGTAAGGCATTCAGAAATTATTTTTCTTGTATCTGCGGGATCAATTATATCATCTACCCATAACCTTGCAGCTGCGTAATAAGGTGAGGTTTGCTTCTCATAGCGTGCAATGATTTCTGATAATAATTTTTCTTCATGTTCGGGCGTAATTTCTTTGCCCTTTGTTTTTAAAGAAGCCACCTGTATCTGCAAAAGTGTTTTGGCTGCCTGTTCTCCTCCCATAACAGCAATTTTTGCAGAGGGCCACGCAAAAATAAAACGGGGATCATAGGCTTTCCCACACATGGCATAATTACCGGCGCCATAGGAATTACCAACAATAATCGTAATTTTTGGAACTACAGAATTAGCAACTGCATTTACCATTTTTGCGCCGTCTTTTATAATACCACTATGCTCACTGCGGCTGCCTACCATAAAGCCGGTAACATCCTGTAAAAAAATAAGTGGGATTTTCTTTTGATTACAATTCATTATAAAACGTGCAGCCTTATCAGCGCTGTCATTATAAATAACACCACCAATTTGTAATTCTCCTTTCTTATTTTTTATGTTTAGGCGCTGATTGGCAACCATGCCAACTGCCCATCCATTTACCCGGGCATAGCCGCATAAAATAGTTTTTCCATAATCCATTTTAAATTCCTCAAACTCCGAATTGTCTACGATGCATTTAATGATCTCCAGCATATCATACGGCGAATTATTTCCTTCAGGAAAAGTGCCATATAAATAAGCGGTATCCTGTTTTGGTGCAATTGGTTTGGCCCTATTAAAACCTGCAGGAGGTTTTTCTCCGAGCTTACTCATTATTTTTTTTATTTGATCCAGGCATTCCTGCTCGGTCTCAAATTTATAATCAGCAATGCCACTAATCTCTGTATGCGTTGCTGCACCGCCTAATGTTTCACTGTCAATATTTTCTCCAATTGCTGCTTTAACTAAGTATGGCCCGGCTAAATAGATGGAACCATTTCCCTGTACCATTAAAGTTTCATCACTCATAATTGGCAGGTAAGCGCCGCCTGCTACGCATGGACCCATAACGGCTGCAATTTGCGAAATACCCATTGCACTCATCTTTGCATTGTTCCTGAAAATGCGGCCGAAGTGTTCTTTATCAGGAAATATTTCATCCTGCAGGGGAAGAAAAACACCTGCACTGTCTACTAAATAAATAACAGGTAATTTATTTTCCATGGCAATTTCCTGCATCCTTAAATTCTTTTTACCTGTAATGGGAAACCATGCACCAGCTTTTACAGTCTGGTCATTGGCAACTATCACACATTGTTTCCCGCTTACATAGCCAATGCCTGCTACCGTGCCGCCGGCCGGGCATCCGCCGTACTCTTCATACATCTCATAACCTGCAAATGTTCCTATTTCGATAAAAGGTTTATCTGCATCTTTTAAATAATCTATTCTTTCTCTTGCAGTAAGTTTATTTTTTTCTCTTTGTTTTTCAATTGCTTTTTTGCCTCCGCCTGCTTCAATTTTTGTTTTCTTCTGTTTCACCTGGCTAAGGGCAAGTTTCATTGCATCTTCATTCTTATTAAAATCAATATTTGTATTCATGGGGTTCGTTATTCCTTTTCTGCAGTTTTTAAATTTACTAATCTTCCTTTCTGCCATGCTTTCAATTCACGTTTATAACTTTTTTTATTTTGCTTAACCAGGTCCGGATCATCCATGTCAGTAAGGTTTGGCTTGCCCCCATTTACCCATGCAGTATACCAGAAATTAGAAAGATCGATAGCGGCCAACCGCATTTGTCTCTCAACCATTCCATTTAATACTTCATGATATTTTGCAGCATAGGCATCACTTAACACCGGCTGATTAAAACGCATTAGCGGTTTTCCTGCGCTATCTTTTTTATATAGATCATCTTTTGGAAAGTTAGCCCGTAATTGTTTTTCCGCAGCCAGCACTGTGTCTGCTGCAAGATGTGATTGTTTGATTATCCTCCATATTTCTGAAATGATATCATCAATGTATTTTGCATCACCTGTGTAAAAATTATAGGTCCCGCCAAACGTCTCAGGTAATCGTGATTCCCAAAAGGAATGAATTCCTTTTTGGTTGGTAAGCTGTCCGTCGTAATTGGAAGATGTATGCAAGGGAACATGCGCATCTCCCATATAATGCCCAAGTTCTGCAGAAAGAAATATTATCTCAGATTTATTTTTTCTTGAAAAAGCCAAAGTAAGCCTGTCCATAAGCGATTGCATGTACCAGGGCAGGTACCCGCTTTTCTGTAGAAATGCACTGTCATATTTTGCATACGCATCTTTCACTGTACGTGGCAATGCATCTGCTTTTACACCAAAATCTTCGATGTCAATAAAATGCCTTGCCGGTTCGGCTTTATCGTTCAATAAAGCTCTTCTCAAGTCAGGAACTACTGCACCTTCTGTTATAAAATCAATATGGTTGTAATAAAAAGTTCTCATTTCAGGCGGTAATGCAAATACTGCGGACCGGTTAATATGTTTATGGCCCCAACTTCCCCAGGCATATAATAAAGTTATACTGCCCGTAATAAGCGTAAGTGTTATGAATGCAATTGAGATCTTTCTTTTCACGGATTATTATTTTAAAAGCTTAAAGGTAAGTTGTTGCAAATAAAAATCCCGCAACTGCGGGATCGTTAAAAATTTATCTAGTAATCATTTTTTGCCGGTGGCTTAACTAATTTTTTATTTTTATCATCAGTTTTCCCTGCTGGTGGCATAACGGCTTTTGTATCTTTTTTCTCAGGCAATTTAGAGCTGTCTGTTTTATTTTTATCAGCCTTTAAAACTTCTTCATTTCCTCCTTTATCTTTTCCGGGTGGTTGATTAAGATCTTTAAATGCATCCTTACTAAAATCAGATTCAACAGGCGCTGTTAATTCGCTTCCTTCATAATCGCCCTGATTACCGTTACCCTGGTCTTCAGAAAAATCAGAGCCCTGGCCCTGCTGTACAAGAGCTGTAAAATTTTGGTCTGCATAAATAGGATTATTATCCAATTCGGCGGGCCTTTGAAATTCAGCTTTGGGGTCTATTCCCAATCTTTTATCAGCATATACTTTTTGCATAAAGTAAGCATATTCAGGCATTGCCATTTCATTACCACCATACGTCCACCTGATTTTTAAAAAGGGGTCATCACAGCCTACCCAGGCGCCTGCCAGTAACTGCGGTGTATAGCCAAGAAACCATCCATCTGTATTATCATTGGTAGTTCCTGTTTTACCACCCATTGGGCTTGTAATTCCAAATCTGCCACGCATTGCATGGCCGGTGCCAAAATCCACAACACCCTGCATCATTTTATACATTGTATAAGCATCTGCTTCGCTTATAACCTGTTTTGATTCGGGTTGAAAACTTTCCAGCACATTGCCATTCTTATCTTCTATACGGGTAATAAAAATTGGTTCAGTACTAAAGCCACGGTTCGGAAACATTGTATAGGCATGCAGCATTTCCAGTAAGGTAAGATCGGCTGCACCAAGGGCTATGGAGGGCACCAAAGGAATAAAACTTTTTATACCGCATAAGTGGGCAAACTCTGCTGTTTTTTTAGGACCTATACGGCTCATAAGATCGTATGCCCCGGTATTTAATGACCGGGCAAGACAATAGGCCATGGTTCCCCCGCCATCTCCTGAAATTGTTTTACCATTCAATGTAATAGCACGGCCCCCAATATAGCTTGCGGGTGTAAGCCCTGCATCAATTAATGCCAGTGTATAAAGCAGTGGTTTAAATGAAGAACCTACCTGCCTGTTGGTGGTAACATGATCAAATTTGAACCATTTAAAATCAATTCCGCCAACCCATGCTTTTACTTCTCCTGTAACAGGATCTACGGCAGCAAATGATGTTTGCATCATCTGCTTTAAATATTTGATTGAATCAATAGGTGTCATCACGGTATCCTTCTCACGTTCCCTGTTCCATGCAAATACTTTCATACGAACGGGTACATAAAAAGATTTTTTTATTTCTGCCTCATCAATTTCATCTTCCTTCATTTGTCTCCAGCGCTCACTTTCCTTCATTGCTCTTAATAAAATGTCCTGGTGATTTTTCCAAACATCTTTACCCAACTGGCTGTTGAATTTTTTTTGCATTGCATTCATGTGAAGCACTACTGCTTCTTCAGCATACAACTGCATTTTAGGATCGATGGTGGTGTAAATTTTCAATCCATCCCTGTACAGGTCATAATTTTTTTCTGTTTTAGGATCCTGGTGTGTTTTGCACCATTCGTCTAATTTTTTGCTTAATACAGCACGGAAGTAGGGAGCAATTCCCATATTCTCATCCAGCTTTTTATATTTTATACCCAGCGGTTTTTGCTTTAATGCATTCGCTTCTGATTCTTTAAGTACATCATTACGCACCATTTGCTCCAATACAACGTTTCTTCTTTCCGTAGCAGCCTGCGGATGACGTACTGGGTCGTATTGATTAGGGCCTTTTAACATACCAACCAGCAATGCTGCTTCATCAGTTGTTAGCATAGAAGGCTCTTTTTGAAAGAACACTCTTGATGCATTGCGAATCCCAAAAACATTACCCCATGGCACCCTGTTGAGATATAAGGATATTATTTCCTGCTTGGTAAAATTTCTTTCCAGTTTAAGGGCAACTATCCATTCTTTTAATTTATCAATACTTCTCGTTAAAATATTTCCACGTCCCTGGCGCAAAATATTTTTAGCTAATTGCTGAGTGATGGTACTTCCGCCTCCGTCTCTTCCCAAACCGTATACAGCCCGGGCAACACTTTTTGCATCTATACCCGAATGCTCATAAAAGCGCTCATCTTCTGTAGCTATTAATGCATCTACTACATGCGGAGAAATATCTTTAAAATCCACAGAGCTCCTGTTTTCCGCATAAATTTTCCCCATCAGCGTAAGGCCATCATTTGCATAAATTTCTGAAGCAAGATTAGCCTGTGGATTTTCCAATTCCTGCATAGAAGGGATCTTTCCAAAAATGCCAACCTGCGCACATAACAACATCAAAAGAAATAATGCTGTACCACCCAATACCGTATACCATAAAATTTTTACGGAACGTTTAATTGTTATTTTTTTGGAAGTGCTTTTGCCTGTTGTAGAAGTTCTTTTTTCAGCCACTGAATTTGAGTTAAAATTTATAAGGTTACCAAAGTTAGAAAAGACAAGCCTTGTTTGGGCAAATTGTTTCGTTAAACTTTTAAAGAATTAAAATTTACCGGGGTATTTGGTATTAAGCAGTTTAATATATCCGGGAAGATCTTTGTTGACTTTTAATACCTGTAAATTAGCATCGGAGATTATTAAAAAGAAATATTTATTGGCAGGCAGCCATGAAATTTCAGCTGGTGCATTTTTCTTTAACCTGTCTGCATATATGATAGCGGCATTAGCGTCGGGAAATTTACTGAATATCAAAATATTTCTATCCTTATCAACAGCATCTTTGGTTATCTCAATCGGTTGACCGGAGAATTTCTCACGATTATACCTGTTAAAAGCATTTCTTGCTTCACTGATATAAACAGGGTCAACCTTGTCCAGTATCATCACAACATTTTGCGCCTCTTCTTCAATAAATGTGAACGTGCCATTGGTAATTGGTTGCGGCTTTATGGGCTGGGGTTGAACAACTTCTTTTTTCTCCTCAGGTACAACCGTTTTTGGCTGCACGGGTTTATTAGTTTGTATTGGCTTTTTCTCTGCAGGTTCATCATTTATCACAACCGGTTTATCCTCATCATACCTTTTTATATTTAAGCTGGTAAGGTAACCTTCAATTTGTTTTCTCCTGTTTAAAACATCTATCATCGTTGCTGCTTTATCTTTCATGGGTGATGTTGGATACAGCGTGATGATATTATTTAAAGTAGCTATTGCCTGGCTATCCTGGTTTTGTTTTATATAATACACTGATTCAATGTACAGCAATTGGGGGTTCCAGTAATTATTTCCATATACACTATCTGCCGATTTTTTATCCTGCACAGCTTTTTCAAATTGTCCTTCAATAAAAAGGGTATAAATATTTTCGTAACGTTTGGTTGCTGCCGGATCTTTTGCTCCCTGTTTTACAGACTGTGGATTGGTTATGATTTGTGCAGATTTACTATTCCTGAAATTAGTAGTAAGTAAATTTTTATAGTAAGATGCTTTAGATAAGTTTCCTAATTTTTGGTAGCAATAAATTAAATTCAAATACAATTCACCATCATACAGGTTGTTGGGAAAGCGTTGTAAAGATGTTTCATACGTTTGAACAGCCATGTTATAATCTTCAAGATTATTTTGATACAATTTTCCCAATTCAAATAATGAAGCGCCAACTAAAACGTTTGAAGCATTTAGTTTCTCAGCAGTCAATGGAACATTGCTCAGCAGCCCGTCATAACTAAGCTCTGTATTAATCACAGGTGTTTTATTATCCAGGGCAGTTAGGTTATTATTTGCAGGGTTAATGTTGTTGGCAATTGTGGTTGTAGAAGCATTACGGCGCCAGTTATCAACGTTTAAACGATTGCCCCACCTGCTTTTGAATTCAGTAAATCCTCTTGATTTCATCGAAGCATTATAAAAATACCAATCGCCTTTTGTATTGTTTGATCCGAAAAGATCTATCGATTGGTTTTGGCTGTTATCAAAAACGGAAGAAGGAGATAAGTTGGCATCAATATCTTTAAGCCCCTTTTCTTTGCGCATTTTTTTTAAAAGATCTTTTAAAAAAATTTCTCTTTCATTTGCTGAAAGCATTGCAATATGTTGCAGGCTGTCTTCTCTTTCAATGATATTTATTTTTTCTACAATTTTTGATAATGCATTTTTCCGGTCTTCTATTTCCTTTACTCTTCCAATTAATACATCATCAGTAAGCTGCAGGCTGTCATAAAAAGCAGAAGCATTTTTATAATCTTTTTTATTAAAAGCTATGTCAGCCAATTGCAGGTAAGCCCTGTTTTTATAAGCTGTGTTAAGTTCATTATAGCTCAAACTTTTCCTGAACAAAAATTCAGCAGCAGCTGTGTCAGGTTTTTGAAGGGCAAGCTCACCGGCAGAATAATAAACGATGTCGCGATAAGCATCATACTTATCTTTCTTTGCCATTCTTATCAAATTGTCAATCGTATTATTAAATTCTTTCGGATCGTTGCTGCGGTATATTTTGGCATTATTTAAATTGGCATAAATATCCAGCAAAGGATCAGTAGTATGCCTCATAGCCTTTGTATAATATTGGGAAGCTTTTTCAGGTTGTTTTGTAATTTCAAAAAGCTGTGCAAGCAAATATTCCCACCGGGCTTTATCCTGTTTATCTTCTGCGGCTGATAAAGCTTTTTCAAGATGAGCAGCTGTACTGTCGAACATTTTTTGTTTATAAAACCAATAGGCATTTACTTCTTCAAGATCAGCTTTTAAGCGGGCAGGAAAATTCTGATCATTTTGCAATGTATTTATCAAACCAGCAGCATCAGTGTATTCATCCTGTTCAATGTATGTTCTTATCTGCCACACCAATGCATCGTTTCGGCTGGGCGGCCTGTTGAAAGCTTTATTAGCAATAGAATTATTTTCTTTGCTGGCTATGCTTATTGAATTTCCCCCTGCATTTTCATTTGTGCCCACCACCGGCGGAAAATCATCACCCTTTCTTTTACGTGGAAAAAGATTGTAATTAATAAACTGAAAGGTCATCGCAGCGGAATCGAATTCCTTCTGAAATAAATATGATTTACCTATGAGAAGGTATAAATTATCAACCCAGTCACTTCTAAGATCATGCAAAAGTATGCCGGCCGTAGCTTTATAAATAACTGAATCCAGTTCGGTTTTTTGCGCAGCTGTTGTAGTTAAAGAATAGCCATAAAAAGGGAGCAGTTTACCATAATCGTCCTTGTTGGATATTCTTGCTCTTTCAATTACATCATTAAGCTTGTTATGTGCATTGAAGTAATAATTATAATGCGATACGGTATTTTGTGAGATCCTTTTTTTTAAAGTAAATTTTTTATCGCCGGTAGTTTCTGATTTTAATGTCTTGTTCTTGAACTTTTCCGGTTTATCCTTTTGCATGTCAAAAGTTATGTTGCCTAACTGGCTAAATGCCGGAGCCATATAGCAAAACAGTATAAGTAAAAGGGAAGATCTTAGGGCCAGGCAGCGCATGTGGTAATAATGATTTTTAATAACTATACGATTTGGATCTCAAGTGTATTTATATAAAACTACTTTTCAACAAAAATATTTTAAAAATACGGTTATTTTAAGCTATTATGCTATTAAATGCGCATGCTTTGTTATTTTTAACAAGCTAAAAAAGTTTACCGGTTTATTAGTTTACCTGTTATTGGGATACTGGCTGCCGGGTAATTGATAAACAAATAAACCAATAAACGAATAAACCAAAAAATATGGCAATACCTGAGGCCAACAGTACTTTACAACGTTTACGAAATCGCTACAGGCTTGTTGTTATGAACGAGGATACATACGAGGAAGTGGTAGCTTTTAAATTAAGCAGGATAAGCGTTTACATTGCCTTAAGTACTTTGTTTGTTGTGTTGGTTGGGTTAACGGTAGCGCTTATTGCTTTTACGCCGCTTAAATTATACATCCCGGGGTTTGGTGATGCAAGGCAGGCAAAGGAATACCAGGGATTAAAAGTAAAGGCAGATTCAATTGAAAGAACTTTGATCTACAAACAGCAATATATCGATAATATTCAAAAAGTTTTAAAAGGAGAAGTGGTAAAACAAGATACCACGCCATTGAAATTAAAACCGGCAGAAAAAACTAATGACTGATATTAATAAACCTGATCCCGATAATTATAGGTATAAAAAAGGGAGCACACAGCTATGGCAATATGCCGGGATAGGAGGGCAGCTTTTGGTGAGTTTGGGCATCGGTGTTTTCCTTGGTTTAAAGGCGGATGAATGGCTGAACTTTACAATTCCTTTGTTCGTTTGGATATTACCTTTGCTTATTTTAATTGCTATGATAGCAAAATTGATAAAAGCCACATCAAGAAAGAAATGAAACTTAGAGACAGAGAACTTTTTACTATAACGGTAGTATTTATTATTATCAATTTGTTATTGGTAATTGGTACGGAATTTTTAAAAGAACATGGATTTGACCGGCTATTCCTAATGAGTTCAAATCTTTTTCTTTATTTGCTGAGCCTTGGCGGCTTTGCGCTTCAGCGAAAGGGTTTGCGGTCTCCAAATCCGCAAGCATTTGTCCGTGGTGTATATTCATCAATGATATTTAAGATGTTTATTACAATGATTGCCGTATTGATCTATGTTTTTTTATTTAGAAGTAAAATAAATAAGCCCGGATTATTTACTGCTATGGGTTTATACATTGTATACACAGTTATAGAAGTATCAATGCTAATGAAGCTTGCAAGGAAGAAAAAAAATGCCTAAAAAAGAATCACCTCTTAGCGCACTCAACTCGTTTTTACCGGAAGGCTCTTTTGAAGAAGTTGCCAACTATCTTCATCAATACAAAGTTCATCTTACTATTGCCAGGGAACGTAAAAGTATTTTAGGCAATTACCGCAATAAGCATTTTGATAAAGCACACCGTATTAGTGTTAATGGCAATCTTAATAAATATTCTTTCTTAATCACTTTGCTTCATGAGCTGGCGCATTTGCTTGCACATGAAAAGTATGGGCACAGGATACAGGCACATGGAAAACAGTGGAAAGAAGAATATGGAAAGATATTAGGCGAATTCATTCCTAAAAAAATATTTCCTGCAGAGATTGAAAAATTATTGATGGCTAGCTTGCACAATCCTGCTGCTACCACCTGTGCCGAACCACATTTAATAAGAGCATTAAAAAAGCATGATGTAAAGAAGGAAGGTTATTTTTTTGTTGAAGAGTTACCCGTAGGAAGCCTGTTTAAAATAGCAAGTGGCGCCATTTTTAAAAAAGGCGAAAGGATAAGAAAGCGTTTTAAATGCGTAGAAGTAGCCACCAAAAAAGTTTACCTGTTTAGCCCGGTATATGAAGTGGTATTGGTGTCATAGTTCTTTCACCATCCATACGTCACAGCCGGTATGCCCCTTTTTGGCTGCGGAGTTTTGAGAAAAGTAAACACCGGCAACTTTATCATCTATGTTAACAACAAAATATTTTAATTTCTCCTGTTGAAACTATTGGTCATGTAAATTATATTTCACTATTCTATTGTTGTATCAACTGGCCTCTTATTTCACCGGCCGGATAGAGTGCAGTGTGTACGTTTACATAATAGAGGCCTGCTTTCAGGTCAGCCTCCTGTGTTGCATCCAAAGCCGCACTTGTATAAGTTATTGGAGAAACTGTAACATTGGTAAAGCCAAAAATTATTCCGCCAGACACACCAATAACTCCTTTATGAATATGTGATGCTGTTGCAGTACCGGTTAACCCGCTATAGGTTGTACTTACAGTAAATATTTTAGTATCATTATTGAATACTAAAGTAGAAGAGCCTGTACCCGTTGAAGGATTTGAAGGCGCCTCACTGGCTCCGCTTAAAGTGGCTTTAAAAGTTATATTCGGATCCGGAGGCGTCGTACTGCTCTTACTGCAGGAAGCAACAGCCGAAAAAATAAATGCAATTGCCATCAATTTAATTGTGCGTATCATATTATAAGTTTTAGATGAAAAGAAGAATAATCTATATTCAATAGATTATTTCCTTATAATACGCAGTAAAATAAAAAGGGGTTGCCTGTATTGATGAGGAAAAATTCTTTTACGCTACAGCTTTATTTACAAGTTCAGCAGCTTCGCTTAAAAGAATTGCAGACTGAACTTTTAGTCCGCTATTATCAATTAATTCTTTTGCAACATCAGCATTAGTGCCTTGCAAACGAACAATAATAGGTATCTCAATATTGCCGATTGATTGGTATGCATCAATAACTCCCTGCGCCACACGATCGCAGCGAACAATACCTCCAAAAATATTTATAAGAATAGCTTTTACTTTCGGGTCTTTTAAAATTATCCTGAAACCTGCTTCCACTGTTTGCGCATTTGCAGTGCCACCAACATCTAAAAAATTTGCAGGTTCGCCACCACTTAGTTTTATCATATCCATGGTAGCCATGGCAAGTCCTGCACCATTAACCATACAGCCAACATTGCCATCAAGCTTAACAAAATTTAAATTGAATTTAGCCGCTTCCACTTCTGTAGGATCTTCTTCTGAAACATCTCTCATATTTTCAAGATCAGCATGGCGCATCAATGCATTGTCATCTATATTCATTTTGCAATCCACAGCAATTATTTTTTCGTCGCTTGTTTTAAACAAAGGATTTATTTCAACCATATTACAATCAAGGCCCAAATAGGCATTGTATAAATTGCCTACAAACCTCACGCAATTCTTAAATGCCTCGCCTTTTAATCCCAAATTAAAAGCAATCTTTCTTGCCTGGAAACCCTGTACCCCTCCGCCCGGGTGAATCCATTCTTTAAAAATTTTATCGGGTGTATCGTGCGCCACATCTTCAATATTCATCCCCCCTTCAGTGCTGTACATAATAACGTTTCTTCCTTTGCTTCTATCCATCAAAATAGATAAATAAAATTCCTTTACAGGGTTTGGCCCATCATAGTAAACATCCTGGGCAATTAAAACTTTATTTACCACTTTACCTGCCGGGCCGGTTTGAATGGTGACCAATGTTCCTCCTAAAATATTTTGTGCAATAGTTTTAACATCCTCTGCATTTTTACCCACGGCTACACCACGCTGTTCTGTTCCGGCAATTTTTCCTTTACCTCTTCCGCCTGCATGTATCTGTGCTTTTACCACGGCAAATTTGCTTTCGTATTGTGAATGTATCTGCCTATAGGCGTCCTCAGCCTGCAATGCGCTGCTGCATACAATTCCTTCCTGTACGGGAACATTAAATTTTTTCAATAATTCCTTAGCCTGGTATTCGTGAAGATTCATCTTAATAATTTGCAGCGAAGATAAGTAAGTTTGCAGTTTGCAGTTTGGAGTTTTTAGTTTTGATACAATGAGGATGATTTTTACAGTTCCCTTTGCTCCTTTACATTCTTGCTAACAATATCTTCACTTATCTTCGCTGCTTAATTTTTTTGAAGTCTCTATGGAAAAAATAAATGAAGCAGTAAAATACATTCAAAGCATTTATTCTGAAATACCGGCGGTGGGTATTGTATTGGGCAGCGGGTTGGGGAGTTTTGCGAATGAAATAAAAATTGAAAAAGAGATTTCATATGGTGATATTCCAAACTTTCCTGTAAGCACTGTAAAAGGGCATAGCGGTAAAATGATTTTTGGAGAATTGAGCGGGAAAAAAGTGGTGGCAATGGCGGGCCGGTTTCATTATTACGAGGGATATAATACGGAAGACATTATTTTACCCATCAGGGTTTTAAAATATTTGGGAATTAAAACTTTACTGCTGAGTAATGCAGCAGGGGCAACAAATAAAACGTTTACTGTTGGTGATCTTATGATCATTAATGATCACATTAGCCTGCTTACGCCAAATCCTTTAATCGGGAAAAATGATGAAAGCATAGGCCCGCGTTTTCCTGATATGAGTGAGCCTTATAAAAAAGATCTTATTAATAAAGCAAAAGAGATTGCCCTTAAAAATAGCATTGATGTAAAGGAGGGGATTTACGTTTCGGTAACCGGGCCAACATTTGAAACCAAAGCTGAGTATCACATGATACATGTTTTAGGTGCAGATGCTGTAGGCATGAGCACTGTACAGGAAGTAATTGCCGCTGTGCATATGGGCTTGCCTGTATTAGCAATAAGTGTAATCACAGACCTTGGCATTGGAGAAGAAAATATTATCACGCATGAAGAAGTATTGCAGGCTGCAAATGATGCTGAACCAAAACTGGCCTGTATTTTTAAAGAGTTGGTTGCCCAGCTTTAACTGTACAATATTATAATGATAAAAAGACCGTATAATTTTTTCCGGAAGTATGCTGCAGGATTCCTTATCCTGGCGGGTTTATTTTTTTATCAATCTTCGTTTGCACAGCGGCGGCCTAAAAGTTTACAAAGTACTACAGATGGGGTAACTAATGGAAGCAATTCCAAACTCCCTCCGGAAGCGCAATCCGGTGATACAACCATAGGGTTTAAACACAGGGACGACCTGGCTGATTCTATTACCATATCATACCGGTACCTGGATACGTTGAGAAGCATAAGGCTTGATTCTTCTATAAATGATTTTAATAAATTTTTTTCTGTGCCTGCCCATTATGTTACGCTGGGTAATAATGGCAGCGCAGGATACCCTGTACTTTTTACGCCTATATTAAAACCAGGATGGGATGCAGGTTTTCATGAATATGATATTTACAGGTTCACTCTTGAAAATACAAAGTTTTATAAAACAACAAGGCCTTATGCACAAATAACTTATTTGCTTGCATCAGGCAAAGAGCAGTTCATTAATATTCTTCACACACAAAACATAAAGCCCAACTGGAACTTTGGTTTTGAATACCGGTTAATAGCCGCACCTGGTTTTTTTCAGACACAAAATACAGGGCATAATAATTACAGGTTGTTCAGTAATTACCAGGGTAATAAAAAAAGATATGCAGCATGGTTTGCTTTAATAGGAAATAAATTAGCAGCATCAGAAAACGGGGGCATTCAAAAAGATATTTATCTGGATAGCTCGGAGTATCATAAACGCTTTGCAGTTCCTGTTAATCTTGGTGGTGAAGTTTCCAACTCATTTAATATTTTTTCAACAAAAATATTAACCGGGAATACCTATAGAGATTTTACTTTTTTCTTCAGGCAGAGCTATGATTTGGGGAAAAGGGATTCTATAGAAATAAATGACAGTACTAAAGAATATCTGTTTTATCCCAAATTTCGTTTTCAGCATTCCATTTCATACAGTACATACACGTATAGTTTTCAGGACACAATATCCCTCAATTCCTATACAGGTTTAAAAGATGCCAGGGCTGACTCTGCCATTTTAAAGAATTGGTATGATACCTCGATTAATGCAGCCTATGGATTAAACTTTTTTGTTCAGGATAAATGGAAAATACTTAGCAATGATTTTTCCATCAAACAATTTCCTGAAACAAAAAATCCTGCTCAATTTATAGAAGTAGGAGCACGGATTGAAAATTTAAAAGGAATATTTACAGCTGTTACAAAGAGCTATTATAATGTGGCATTGCATGGAGAATACCGAAATAAAACAAAGAATAAAAAATGGGATGCGCTTTTAAAGGGAGAATTTTATACAGTCGGTTTAAATTCAGGTGACTATACTGTACATGCCTCCCTTACGAGATTTTTAAATGCAAAATTTGGTAATATCCAGGTAGGTTTTCAAAACGTAAACCGTTCACCTTCATTTATATTTGAAGATCAGTCATCTTTCAACTTTAAAAATCCATCACTTACTAAAAAAGAGAACATTACGGTATTATCTGCTGCTGCCGAAAATCCAAAATTCACTCTCTGGTTCAGGAATATTTCTATCGCCAACTATACTTACTTCAAAAATTATTACCAAACAGATCAATATTCTTCACTGATAAATATTACCCAGGTACAGGCTTTCAAAAAATTTCAGTTTAAGCTTTTGCGAAATAAATTGTTTTTGTACAGTGATTTTATTGTACAGCAAACGGCGGCAAATTCTCCTGTAAGAGTACCCCTGTTTTATACAAGACAGCGGCTTGCTTTTGAGGGCGTTTTCTATAAGAACTTAAATTTAAGCACCGGCTTTGACATCAATTATAACACACCCTATAAAGCCAATAATTACTCACCTGTTATGGGGCAATTTTTCCCACAGGATTCTACTATTACCAATCTTCCCAACGTTTCTTACTTTTTTAATTTCAGGATAAAATCGTTTACGGGCCTAATTAAGTTTGAAAACATTAATACAATAAACCTTGCCAATGGCTTAAGTTTTACCAATAATAATTTTGCTGCACCGCATTATCCAACACCGGGATTAATTTTCAGGCTGGGCGTTAAGTGGAACTTTGTAAATTAGATTGATGATGGTTTATGGAAAGTTGTTAAAGTAGACCTGTCTTTCTTTATTATCATATTTTCATTATACTTTTGTAACTGCAATGAAAAAGCTTCTTGTAGCCATACTCGCAATTGTTTACCTCGCAGTTTCCAGCGGAGTTGCTATGAATATCCATTATTGTATGGGTAAGCTGGCTTCGGTTGACCTGATGCATAATAATAATAAGTGTGGTAAATGCGGAATGAAAACCAGCACTAAAGGCGGATGTTGCAAAGATGAGTTTAAGATAGTTAAGCTTAATGACTCGCACAAACTCATCAGCAACGATATAAATATTTTTAGCCCGGTTGCAATTATTAATAACCCAAAAAGCATTTTTGATTCAGCCCTTCAAAATGCTCAAATAACTTCAGATTTTAATAATCATTCTCCGCCTATATCCCAGGGCGTTTCTCTTTGTATTCTCAACAGCGTTTTCAGGATTTAGAATTTGTATAAAGTTTTAAACATCAATAGTAATTACTGTTGGTGCTTTACTATGTATATTATTTCTTAAATCAAATAAAATTTTATAAATGAAAACGCTAAATATATATGCTGCTTTATTGTTCAGCATATTCGCAATCAATTTTTCTTTTGCCCAGAAAACCACCATACTTAATAAGAAAGAGAATATTAAAGTATGGGGCAATTGTGAAACCTGTAAAAAACGGATAGAAAATGCAGCAAAGTCAGGAGGGGCAGTAACTGCAGATTGGAATGACGAATCACAAATCCTTGCTGTAAGTTATGATGGAGCCAAAACATCATCCGAAAAAATTCAAAAGGCCATAGCATCTTCAGGTCACGATACACAGGCTTTTAAAGCCGATAATAAAGCTTATAATAAATTACCATCTTGCTGTAAATATGAGAGAAATACAGCCTTTACAAGTATGAGCGGAAAAATCAAATCAATGGCAAATTGTAAAGACATGAAGTGTTGTAAGGATAATGGTTGCTGCGATAAGAATGGCAAGTGTAATGACAAAGCCTGTAAGGAGGTTGCAGAATGTAAAGACATGCAATGTTGTAAATCTTAAAATCAATTAAAAAAAATTATGAAGAAGATATTTTTAATGGCGGCCATCGTTTATTCGGTGGCTGCTAATTCGCAGGTGACAAAAGTTAGTTTACAGGCCAGCGGATTAACGTGCAGTATGTGCAGTAATGCTATAAACAAAGCATTAAAATCATTGGACTTTGTAGAAAAAGTAGATGCTAATATTAAAACTTCCACTTTTGAAATAACATTTAAGGATGGAAGCAATGTTGACTTTGATAAATTGAAAAGCAAAGTAGAGGGCGCCGGATTTTCAGTTGCCGGTTTTAGCGCTACGGTACATTTTAATAATGTAAAAATAAAAAGTGATGAAGCAGTTACTATAGGAGATAAGAAGCTGCAATTTGTAAATGTAAAAGAACAAACTTTAAATGGCCCAAAGGCAATTAAAGTTATTGATAAAGGATTTGTTTCCCCGAAAGAATATAAAAAGAACAGTGTTGCATCTACTGATTCAAAGAATGGAAGAGTATATCATGTTACCATTTAATTTAAAATTATGCTGCATAGAATTTTAATTTCTACAGTTGTTTTGTTTATTGCCTGTAACAGTTCAACAGAGAACAGGAAAGATGATATGTCAGCCTTACATCAAACAATAGTTAATGATACTTCCGGTAAACAAAAAGAGAATGTAAAAGAAATTTCCTCATCGTTTACAAATGTTGACTCCAAAGCTGCGGCTGTTTTTACGTCTGTAATTAATAAATACCTGGAATTAAAGAATGCTTTAGCAGATAATGATGAACCAGATGCGCAAAAGAAAGGCAAAGAATTATTTGATGCATTATCTAAAATTGATAAATCATTATTGCCGCCCGAGCAAAAAAAAGTATACGAGCAGGAAGAAGAAGATCTAAAGGAAAATGCTGAACACATCGGTAAAAGCAAGCTTGAGCATCAGCGAATGCATTTTTCTATTTTAAGCGAAAGTATTTATGTGATTGCCAAATCATTTGGTGCAGGCAGGCCTTTATATCATCTTTTTTGTTCAAAGGCCGAAGATAGCAAAGGTGCAATGTGGCTTAGTGAGTCTCCTGATCTTGGCAATCCTTATTTAGGTAAAGGAACTGGTTGTATTGAAGTAATAGAGAAAATAAGGTAAACTGTAAAAATTGTAAGTATGAGAACAGTAATTTCAATACTGATATTAATGATGAGTTTTTGCAGCGTTTCTATTGCGCAAATGGATATGAAAGGTATGGATATGAAGCAGCATAATACAGTTAAGAAAAAGGTAGTGAAGAAAAAGCCAGTTGCTAAAAAACCGGCAAGAAAAATACCTGTTTCCAAAATGAACATGAAAGGCATGGACAATGATATGAGTAATATGAAGATGGATCAGGGAGATACGATGAAGATGAGTAATGATATGAGCAACATGAAGATGGATAATAGTGATACAATGAAGATTAATCACGATATGGACCACGTGAAAATGGGTATAGCAAATGATTCAATGAAGATGGATGATATGAGCAACATGAAAATGGATAATAGTGATACAATGAAGATGGATCAAGATATGGATATGAGTAATATGAGTGATCCGTTTTCTTTAAACCTCCCAATGGAACGTCATGGATCAGGGACCGGCTGGTTGCCCGATACTTCACCAATGTATGCGTATATGATTCATGCAAATAAGTGGATGTATATGCTGCATGGTAATATTTTTTTGCGCTATAATAAACAGGATGTATTTAATAAAGGTTCAAGAGGAGATGAAAAATTTGATGCTCCTAATTGGATAATGTTTATGGGACAAAGGAAAGTGGGAGAGAAGGGATTATTTCATTTTAGTACAATGTTTTCTCTTGATCCTGTTACTGAAGGCGGGCAGGGTTATCCTCTCCTGTTTCAAAGTGGTGAGGCTTATAATGGAAAACCAATTGTAGACAGGCAACATCCGCATGATCTCTTTTCTGAATTATCAATAAGTTATTCTCATACATTTTCTAAAAATGCAGATGTATTTCTTTATGTAGGTTATCCCGGAGAACCTGCATTGGGCCCTGTGGCTTTTATGCATCGTCCGGCGGCCTTATTTAATCCTGATGCGCCTTTATCTCATCACTGGAGCGATGCTACTCATATAACTTTTGGCGTAGCTACACTTGGTGTTCGTTTCGGTGATGTAAAAATTGAAGCATCATCATTTACAGGCAGAGAGCCAAATGATATGAGATATGATTTTGATAAACCAAAATTTGATTCATGGAGCGGAAGAATATCTTATAACCCTTCAAAACGCTGGGCCCTGCAGGTTTCTCACGGATTTATAAAAAGCCCTGAAGAATTACATCCTGGTGAAGATGTAAACCGTACAACAGCATCTGCTGTCTTCAGCAATGCGTCATTAAATATTTCAGGAGTATTTGGTTTAAATAAAATAAAAAATAATAAAGCAGAAAATAGTTTTTTATTAGAAGGGTCAAAGACTATTAAAAGAGCAACAATATATTCAAGGTATGAATATGTTCAAAAGTCAGTAGAAGAATTGGCACTTGATGAAACTATTTATGGCCATGATGCTGTATTTCCTGTAAATGCATTTACGCTTGGAATAAATTATGATGTGATACAATTAGCTAATACCCGTCTGTCAGCAGGCACTCAATTCAGCTATTATCATGCAGATGAAAAATTAAATAACCTTTATGGAAAAAATCCTATGGCCTTCGAAGTGTATTTAAGGATATATCCTTCTCTTATGAAAAAACATAAAATGTAATTATGAAGAAATTTCTTAATCATTAAAATCAATTTTATGACAGGTTACCACACTTACAAAAATTGTATAGAGGCATGTTTAAAATGTGCCGCTATCTGTAATCATTGTGCATCTTCCTGCGCACAGGAAGATGATGTAAAAATGATGGCAAAATGCATCCAGCTTGATATGGAATGCTCAGCTATTTGCTATGCGGCCGCACAACTAATGAGCCTGGGAAGCGATTATGCAAAACATATTTGTCACCATTGTGCAGAGATATGCGAAGCATGTGCTGATGAATGCAGCAAACATGAAAATGAACATTGTAAAGAATGTGCAGAGGCCTGCCGCAGGTGTGCGGCCGAATGCAGAAAAATGTAATTAATGAAAAAATATTTTGTAATACTTTTTATTTTCATTCAGCAGAATGCCTTTACCCAGGAGTTGTATGTATTTACTGAGCCTGCAAGCAATATGGCTACAGGCAGTACCGGGTTCAGGCTAAATTCAAAGGTTTTTAAAATGAACCACAGTGGTAAATATGATGGTTACAGGATAGACCCTGAAATAATGGTTGGCGTAAGTAAAAAAATGATGATACATATTAATGCCTATGGCTCTGATATGTTTCAAAAAAGTTTCAGATTAGAGGGTGCCAGTTTGTATGGCAAGTACAGGTTTTTTTCGCAGGATGATGTACATGAGCATTTTCGCCTGGCGGCATTTGGGAAAATATCAGTTATTAAAAATCCGCAATATTTAATAACCACTGAACATCATCTTTTGCCTGATGGTATGGGAGGTTATGTTCAGCATGAACAGGAGGTACATTTGCGAAGCAATGATATAGATCTTGATGGAAATAATTCAGGGATTGCCACAGGAATAGTAGCTACGCAATTAAAAAATAAACTGGCGCTGTCTGCATCATTGGGCTATATATACCGTATGAATAACATAGATTATAAAACAGAAATTTTTCAGCCACTGCATGCAATAACGTATACTACATCGGCCGGGTTACTTTTATTTCCAAAGGAATATACCAGTTATAAACAAACCAATATGAACCTGTACATGGAAATACTTGGACAATCTTTTATTGATAAAAAACAATACTATGTGGATGTGGCGCCTGCTGTACAGTTTATTTTTAACAGCATAGCCCGGCTGGACGTTGGTTACCGTATAAAATTGGCAGGGAATGTAGAACGCCTAAGCAAAAGTTATTTTATGCTGCGTTTGGAATATAATCTTCTGAATGTTTTTTAAATTAATATGATTATTGCACAAAAAATAATATCAGGATTTTTAAGACTATTGAAATTTTTTTTAGTGAGGAAGAAGGATTGCTGTAAGTAGTATCCGGTAATCCTATCCTGCCGGAAACAATTTAATTATCATCTGTATACATTATATGGTTGTTAGAGTCGCTGCATTATCTCTCATTGCAGGCAACCCTTTTTTTCCAGTTCACGTAATTACTTATGGTTTACATTTGCAAAAAAGTACAACTATGAAAAGATTTTTCCTTACTGTTTTTACTTTCCTTATAATATTTTCTGCTTCGGCATGTGAGATCTGCGGGTGTGGGGTTGGCAATTTTTATCTTGGCTTGTTGCCACATTTCAACAGGAAATTTTTTGGTGTAAGATATCAATATACCCATTATCATACACAGCTTGCCAGTGATGCAACACAGTTCAGCAATGATTATTATAAAACTGTAGAGTTGTGGGGTGGTATTAATATTGGCTCTAAATTGCAACTATTGGCATTTGTTCCATATCACATTAATAAGCAGTTTACAGATGATGGAATAAAAACGCAAAACGGGATTGGAGATGTAAGCCTTTTATTAAATTATAATCTTCTCCATAGCAGAAATGCGGGTAAGCGTTTAGTTGAACATCAACTTTGGATAGGAGGTGGAGTTAAATTACCAACGGGAAAAAATAACATTGATGTAAATGATCCGCTTGTAAATCCGGGAGACGTAAATTCACAAACCGGATCGGGAAGCACTGATATTTTATTGAATGCTTCTTACGATGTAAGCATAAATAAGTTTGGATTAAATACTTCTGTGAATTATAAGATTAATACTGATAATAAAACCGGATACCAGTTTGGTAACCGCTTTACTGCAAATACATTCGCTTATTATAAACTGCGTGCAATGGGTTTAGGCATTGCTCCAAATGTTGGTTTGCTATACGAGAATGCTGCTATAAATAAGTTGAGTAAAACTGCAGTTGTACAAACAGGCGGCAACCTTACATCAGTTGCCGGGGGTATTGAAATGAACTTTAATAAAATTGCATTAGGTGCAAATGTTCAATTACCTGTAGCACAAAATTTTGCTGAAGGACAAACCCAGGCAAAGGTAAAAGGATTAGTACATCTTACTTTTGCATTGTAAAATAATGGGATTAAACAGATTGATAAGGTTTGCCTAAACTTTTAATTATTCTTCTGCATACTGCATAATAAAAATGGCCGGTGAGATACCGGCCACGGAGTTGGAAATTCATATAGGCTTAATACAATAAAAAAATTCTATGCTAAACCTGCAGCAACTTTTTGCAGTAATGCTTTTGTTTTGCGTATACCTTCTTCTTCGCTTATTTTTTCACCTTCATACTCAATTCCGAGATATCCATGAAATCCGGAATCCTTAATTAATTTCAGCATCCTGTAATAATCGGTTTCTATACAATTACCATTTGCATCAAAATTAATTGTTTTTGCACTTACCCCTTTAGCATACGGCATCATTTCAGTAACGCCTTTATAGCGGTCATATTCCTCAATACATTTACCGGCCCATTGTTGGTCACCTTCTCTTCTTATACAGAAATTATTAAAGTCTGGCAATACTCCAACATTCGATCTGTTGATGCCCTTCATTAAACCTACCATCCACTGGCCATTGGATGTGTGGCCTCCATGGTTTTCAACAATTACATTTATATTTTGGTTACCTGCATATTCTCCCAAACGGCTAATACTTTCAATCGCTGCTTTTTGAACATCCTCTGCGCTTCCTTTACCAAATGCATTCACCCGGACCGTAAGGCAACCAAGATACTTAGCGGCATCAACCCATTTGTAATGGTTTTCTACTGCCTGCATTCTTTTGGCTTTATCAGTATCACCTAAATCGCCTTCGCCATCGCACATGATAAGATGATTTTTCACCCCATTATTGTTACAGCGTTTCAATAATTCGTTCAGGTAATTTGTATCCTTTGCTTTGTCTTTAAAAAACTGGTTTACATATTCTACCACACTTATTCCGTATTGCTGTTTGGCCACAACAGGAAAATCAAGATTGGTCATTTTACCTGCTTTTAAAGCCTTGTGAAAGCTCCATTCAGCAAGAGATATTTCAAAAAAAGAAGAAGACGCAGCAACAGACCTTTTACTCATAGCACAAGAAGCAGCGCCAACACCCAGAGCGGCTGCACCAGCCAGTTGGGTTATAAATTTCCGCCGTGTGGCACACATAGTATTTTGGATTAAAAGTTAATTAATTGAATTATAATTTTCATAAACATAAAAAATATTCTTCTTATAGAAATACTTATTTTAATAGGCATGATAGGAGCTAATAAAAATATAACCCATCAATTGTGTAATTAATAATAATTATTTTTTTAGTTTGAACCGTGCAGAAATTCCTATCGCAAGGTACCAGGCCGGTGCCGCTTTTGAAATTCCAATGCCTGAAGAAAGATCTATCTTATAGTTTTCTGTAATAAAATATGCAAGACCTCCATCAATGTTATGCTCCGGAAATATTTGTTTTTTATAAGCGCCAAAATATTCAATATAGGTGTACCATTTTTTTGCAGGGTTAACGCCTAAGGTAAGTGTATAAATGTAGGCACGATCATTTGTGAATCCATCCCACTCACAGCCCAGGTTATAACCCAATGCGGTGTTTGGAGATAAAGTGTGCTGCATAGTAAACCGAAAGTTGGGGGCAACTTTACCAGGCTTAAATTTAGCCGAAGAAAAAGCAGGTATCCCTAAATGAAAAAGAAATGATGTGGTGGGAAGGATTTTTTTTTCATTAAACAAAAAAATTTTTGTACCAAGTTCGGCGATATCCAAACCTGTTTTATTCACTGTTCCAAATGGTATTATTAAAGAAGAATTTGTTCTGATAGCGGTGATAAATCTAAGTTCAACTCTTTTACTTAATCCGTACCTGCTTAATAGGGTTGGCGTCAAAAATTCTTTTTCACCATTGTTGATTGTTTGAAAATCAAATCCTGCTTCCAACTGGATCCATTTCTCAGGAACTAAAAAAACGCTTTCAGTCTGGTCCGGCCTGTCAGTATCAATCGGGTTAAGCTGCGCATATACACAATTAATAAATCCTCCAAATAAGATGAGTAAAATACTTTTTTTCAAACTGATATTTTAAAATCGAAAGTTTATTTCTCAAAGAAAGCAACACTGCCACCCACCCAATCTTTCTCCATATTATAGCGTACGCCTATCATTTTACCTTTGCTTAACCTGGCAAGATTATTTACTGCAACAGGCCTTTGCCAGCTGTCTTTCCAAAAATAAAAAATCCGTATTTCTGCTTTTGCGGGAACATTGGGAGTAACAATCACATCAGCATATTTTACTTTACGCTGCAATATCCAGTTCTCCGGATCTTTTACGTTTTCAATATCTTCTTTTGTAACATCAATTATTACACCTTGTCCTGCAAAGGAGAATAGGGGTTTTAAAACAAAATTTTCCATGTCGCCGGGCAACTGTTTTACTTCATTAAGAAAAAATGTTTCCGGCACGTATGGATGTTTAATAAATGGCAATGTGAATTTGCTTATGCGGTAAAACCAATTGGGATGCGGTACCCATTCCACATCCAGTGGCTGGGTAAGATCAACAAAATTTCCAAGGGATTCTTTTTGCTGCGATAATTCATCAAAAATTACACGGTTATAAATTCTTTTTACCTGTATTTTCTTTCCTTCGTTCATGTAATATAAATTCCTGCCTTCCTTTACCAGGTCTGTAAGAGAAACTATGGGTATACCTAAATAATCCTGTGTACAATAAAAATCAATCCTGGTTTTTTGCTCATGAGGATTTATTTCTAAAAGAATAACATTTTCAACTTTATGTTCACCAATAATTATTTCTTTCAGCAATTCTATATAAGATTCTTTATTGTAGCCATTTAAATAAGCGTCAAAATTACCGGGGATAGAAAAATGTTTTTTTAATACTTCAGGATAATACGCCTGGAATCCGAATAGGGTAGGAAAGCCCTGCATTTCTATCAATTGAGGTTCAAGCTCACCTGTTTTATTTTCGCAGATACCAAAATCAAATGCAATAAAGTGTGTATGATCATTTTCATTTGGCACAGCTTCATTTTTTGGAATAGCAGATGCGGTTAACTTTTTAAAGTTCTCATCAACAATTACATCAACAATAGCTTCACATGCATCAATTATCTTTTTTGTAAAATCTTTAGGAATAAAAATGGGCGTTTCTGCAATACGGAAAACTATAGCACCCGGATGTGGGCTGTCAAGATCAGCAAGAAAATTTTTATACTTCTCTTCAGAAAAATTTTCATTGAATGGTTGCCTCAGATCATTTATCATGATATTTAATTTGCATGATAAAAATACTTTTTAAAGTGACACAGATCTATAAGCGATCAACTTTAAGCAGGAACAGGAACACCATGTTCAACAGCAATGTTTAAAAAGTTAGGCAGTATATGTGAATAGGTCCATGATATTTTATCAGGGTCGTTTAAATGTTTCAGCATTGATTCCCATTTATCATACCCATAACTTTCAATAACGGTTTTCTTTTTTTCTTCCGTTTGCAGGTACATGCTCATACCTACTGCATCAGCTTCAGGATGAAACTGGGTGCCGAAAAAATATTCATTAAAACGAATGGCCATAATTGCCCTTTCAAGCGGGATATGAACCCTTTCTTTTTCTATACATAAAATCTTTGCCCCTTTATAGAGGATATCCATTTTTGGTTCAATCACTTGCCAGTCACGGCTGTCCACCGCATAAAAAGGATCATTCAAACCATTGAATACAGGTTCATTTTTCCCATCTTCTAAAAGGTGAATGGGGAAAACACCGAAGGCAGTTGAGTTTCTTTTACAAACATTGGCAAGCTTCCAATACCTGCATACCAGTTGAAATGAGTGACAGATAAAGAATACGTATTTCTTTTGAGGATTATCAGGATTATTATTCCATTCTTCAATTGTACCAAGCCAGTTAAAATATGTTTTTTCCCATTCGCTTCCTTCGCTTTCCAATGGGCTTCCGGGGCCGCCTGTACTTATGTAAATATCATAGCTTGTACCAGGCGTTTCATTTTTTAATCTTACTTCAAATTCATCCCATTCTACATCAAAATTATTGGTTTCCTGAAACTGGTTTATTATTTCCCGAAGACACCGCATTCCCTGGTTGTCCTGCCCCTCGTACATATCAAGAATGGCAATTTTTATTATTTTTTTCTCATCCGGATTCATTGTGCAAAAATAAATTATTATGACTGTTATTAAAGGCTATTTAATAACATAGTATGATCATAAAACATTTTAAACTTTTAATTGCGATAATTATTTACATTTGCCAACTCCCAATTGACATACGCCTTATTTTAATGCAGAAGATTTTGACTTTCCTGGTTTTCTTTGCTTTGGCTATGCCTTCAATCGGGCAGAGCAATTTTTCTTTTAATTGCAGAAAGGATACTACTATTGAGTGCACAACCTCATGTTTAACTTTAAAAACCAGGCTCCCAAATGTTTATTCATCAACAGCCTCCTACAGTGTAAATGAAATATCGGTGCTTAGTTGTTTTCAACCTTATGTAAGCCCTTCAGCCAATGGAACCCTGGCTAACTTATTAATTGATGATAGGTACTCACCCCCAATAGATATTACATTTCCTTTTTCGTTTTATGGAAATACTTATACAAAGCTTATAGCGAGCACCAATGGATTTTTAAGTTTTGATATTTCAAAAGCTACAGCATTTAGCCATTTTGGTATTTTGAAAAACGGGGCTTCATTAAGTTCTACTTCAGGTACTCCTGAGGATTTGCCAAGTAGCTTGTACGACAAAGCTTTAATAATGGGTCCTTATCATGATCTGGATCCTAATATTTCCACCGCCACCCAACAAATTAAATATGATGTTATTGGAACTGCACCATACAGAAAATGGATATTGAGTTATTATAATGTTCCATTATATACTACTGCCTGTTTAAATCTTAATTATAATACTCACCAGATAGTGTTGTATGAAACATTGGGAATTGTTGAAATATTTATTTTCAATAAAGAGATTTGCCTTAACTGGAATAATGGAAGAGCTATGATAGGATTGCAGGATTTTAATAAAACTTCTGCAATAATGGCTCCCTTAAGAGGGGCAAGCAGTGCGCCGTGGGGAAGTAACGGAATAAATGAAAGCTGGCGTTTTGTTCCGTCAGCGGGGCAATCTTTATTTAAAAAAGTTGAGCTATATACTTTATCGGAAAATTTTGTGACCACAGGAAAAACCACAGCAGCTGGAAATAATTTATTAGATGTAAGTTTTGATAATGTTTGTCCGCCAAGTACAGGCGAAACTTATCTTGTAAAATCTTTTTATAAAGATCCCGCTAACTTATCATCTGAAATTATAGGTATTGATACAATTAATATTTCACGGGGAGATCCCATAAACGTAAATATTACACCTGCTACATGTGTTCAAACCAGTACGGGCCAGCTAAGTGTAACTTCTCCTTTAGGTTCTATGTATGAATATTCTATTGATGGAAATAATTGGCAGTCATCAACCACGTTTAATCTTGCGCCAGGTTCATACACACTTAGATCCAGAATAGTGGGAAGTAATTGTATTTCAAGTAAATTAATTAATATCAGTACTGAATCGTTTGAGGCCAGTATTAAAGTTATTCTTAAACCGTGTCCACCGCCCCTTTCGGCTTTAATTCAAGTTTTCCCGGTACATGGAGTGCCGCCATATTTATATTCACTTGATGGGGGCGCATTTCAAACCTCAGATACTTTTACAGGATTATTGGAAGGTAATTATACAGTGCTGGTGAAGGATGCCAGGGGTTGTAGTTATTCCCAGGTAGTAACAATAATTAACCAGGGTTTAGCATCGGCCTCAGTAAACAATTCAATTTGTGGCAAAGCGCCTTCAGGCTCAGTAACCGTTACCCCTAATTTTGGATTCTCTCCTTACAGTTATTCGCTCAATGGCGGTTCATTTCAGAGCTCAAATGTTTTCAGCAGTTTAACCCCGGGAACATATAATATTACTATCCAGGATTCAACATTATGTAATTATATTTTGCCTGTTACAGTAAACACCGATATTATTATGTATGCAAATCCTGCAATAGTACGGCCAGACTGTTATGGAAATTCTAATGGGAAAATTACAATCCATCCTTTTATGGGTGATCCACCTTACAGCTATGCTATAGATTCTCAAGCATTTAAAAGCGATAGCACATTTAAAAATCTATCTGCCGGAAATTATGTTCTACATATAAAAGATTCTACAGGATGCATACTGGATACAACGGTAACTGTATTTCAACCCAATCCTGTAGGTGGCTCAGCAGTAATAATCCCCGCTACCAATTGCCTTGGAAACGATGGACAAATTACTGTTAAGGCTAACGGGGGTAATGTGCCATACATGTTTTCAATTGACAGCGGTGCAACTTACCAGGCAAGTAATTTTTTTTATGCCAAGGCAGGAGCATTTGATATTATAATAAAAGATAGGACCGGTTGTTCAACAAAAGTAAGTGATACAGTTTTTGCAAACGATAGCCGGTTAATAGTGGATTTAGGACCAGATAAAACCATTTGTGCCGGCAATTCTGCAACGATAACAGTTACGAGTACACAACCCGTGGCTATTTATAATTCAAATCCTTCCGCAGGATTAAGTGTTGTAACCTCTCAAACACTTATTGCCACTCCGGCTGATACAACTACCTATATTATTTTTGCAAAAACTGCGATCTGCCAGGGTTATGATTCAATAACTATAAATGTGTTACATAAACCTATTGCAGATGCAGGAAAGGATACAGTAATATGTAATAATACATATGCTTCATTATATGGTAATGCAAAAAATGTATCAGGTAGTGTAAACTATATGTGGTTGCCATCTCCTGATATAGTGAGTCCAAACTCACAGGGTACAAGAGTATATCCCAAAATCATTCGTCCAAATAGGTATAGATTGGAAGTGAGCGATAATTATGGCTGCCATTTTAAATCATACGACGATGTAGTAGTAACTATGCAGCCGCCTTTTATTCCTTCTGCAGGTAATGATACTATTGCTTCAATTGGTATTCCGCATCAGTTGCAGGGTAGCAGCGGAGGTATGGAATATTTATGGTCTCCTGCTGCTGTTTTAAATAACCCGGCTTTACAAAACCCTATTGCTGTTCTGCAAAATGATGTAAAGTTTAATTTAACGGTAAAAGATTCTTTAGGCTGTATTGGCACAAGCACGGTATTGGTAAAAGTTTATAAGGGAATAACGTATTATATACCTAATGCGTTTACTCCAAACGGAGATGGAATGAATGATACTTTTAAGGCAATTGCACCGGGAATAAAGCAAACAAATTATTTTAGAATATATAACCGTTGGGGAAAGTTAATGTTTGAAACTTCTAATATTAAAAATGGCTGGGATGGAAATTGTTCAGGGATGCCCCAACCTACTTCAGTATATGTCTGGATTATAAAAGGTATGGATATAGCCGGGAAGATTATTGATTTAAAAGGCACTGTAACACTCATCCGGTAATATGGTTCCTGCTTTTTAATTCACTTGCTCGTTTCATATCTATTTACCAATGCATCTTATCAAATCGCAGACAGCGAATGATGAGTACTTCGCATCTGTAATATCAGAATAAATTATTAAAATACTTTTTACTTACGATTTGTAAAAATGAGTTGATTTTTTTAAAATTATACTCTATTGATATTCAGAAGATTTTGAGTATATCATTATGAATTGTATTGGTAATAAATTATCTTTGATTAACCCAATGAAGAATAAATAATGCATAGATTATTAGCATTGCTTGGTTTTGTCCTATTTATAAATCCGATACAAGCTCAAAATAGTTTTTCTTTTAATTGTTTAAAGGATACTACGATTGATTGCACTACACAATGCTTAACACTTAGAACTGTTATACCAGACATTTATTCTTTAAGTAATTCTTATACCGTAAACAGGATAACCGATTTTACCTGCTTCAGGCCATATGTTAACCCGGCCTCACAAGGCCCCTCTGCCAGGTTAACTATTGATGACAGGTATTCTCCAATAATTGACATCACATTTCCATTTTCATTTTTTGGAAACACCTATAATAAATTAATAGCCAGTACCAATGGCTTTCTAAGTTTCGATACCTTAAAAGCTTTAGCATTCAGCCATTTCGGAATATTAAAAAATGGCGCAGCGTTAAGCTCTCTTGCAGGAACTCCCGAAAACCTTCCGAGCAGTTTATACGATAAGGCTTTAATCATGGGCCCTTACCAGGATCTTGATCCAAATAATTCCCTGTCATCTCAACAGATTAAATATGATATTGTAGGAACTGCGCCATATAGAAAATGGATAATAAGTTATTATAACGAGCCATTATATACAACAGCCTGCCTCAATCTTAATAAAAACACACAGCAGATTGTTTTATACGAAACATTAGGGATAGTAGAAGTATTTGTGTTTGATAAAGATATTTGTACCAACTGGAACGCAGGCAGAACAATGATTGGGATGCAGGATTTTAACAAGACGAATGCTATAATGACCCCGGGCAGATACGCTACAGATGCACCATGGGGAACGCAGGGCATGAATGAGAGCTGGCGCTTTGTACCTTCTGCAGGGCAATCTTTATTTAAGAGAGTTGAATTATATACTTTATCAGGAAGCTTTGTTACTGCGGGAAATACTTCTTCAGCGCCCAACAATTTATTAGATGTAAGTTTTGATAATGTTTGCCCGCCGGCAGCAGGTGCAAGTTATCTTGTAAAATCGTTTTATAAAAATCCTGATGGCAGTGCCGCAGAAATTGTTTCTACAGATACCATAAACATATCCCGGGGAGATCCTATTACCACTAATATCTTGCCCCCTAATTGTACAGCAGGAAGTACAGGGGACATTACCATTTTATCTCCTGTTGGTGCACAGTATGAGTATTCACTTGATGGCATTAATTGGCAATCTTCAACCTTGTTTAAATTACCTGCAGGTACATATACAATCAGGGCAAGAATAATAGGAAATAATTGTATTTCTTCAAAAATAATATCTGTTTCTCCTGATGCACTTGATGCTGTTGTTAAGGTAAATATTACTGCATGCCCGGGGCCTATTACTGCTTCCATAGATATTACTCCTTCCCGTGGTACGGCTCCTTATACTTATTCATTAAATGGAGGCGCTTTTCAATCATCTAATATTTTTACAAATTTATCTGCCGGCACATACAAATTGATAGTTAATGATGCAGCAGGATGTACTTTTTCAACTGATATTAATATCAGCGCAACCAATATGGCTACTGCCTCTATTACAAATACGGTTTGTGGTACTACAGGAACAGGGAGCATTACCGTTAGTCCTGGTTTTGGAACAGGCCCTTATACATATTCTATAAATGGCGGCACATCACAATCTTCAAATATATTTACCGGGCTTGTAGGGGGAACATATAAGATCGTAGTAAAAGATGCCACTTCGTGTTCTTTTACCTTTGATGCTGTTGTAACAAGCAATGCATTAATATCCGCAAAAATAGATATGACTATGCCTACCTGTTATGGTAATACTAATGGCAGTTTAATTGTTCATCCATTGTCTGCTGCTGCCCCCTTTTCTTTTTCTTTAAATACAAATCCTTTCCAGGCCGACAGTACATTTAAAAATCTTGCAGCCGGAAATTATATTTTACATATTAAAGACTCATTGGGATGTGTTAAGGATACTTCCATAATTCTTAATCAGCCTAATTTATTTAGAATCTCTACAATAACTACATCGGCTTCCACATGCTCAAATCAGGATGGAGAAATTTTTATTAAAGCAAATGGAGGCACCACTCCTTATCAATATTCAATTGACAGTGGTAAAACTTTTACTGCAAATAATATTTTTAGTGTTGTAGCCGATCTGTATTTGATAAAAGTAAAAGATGCAAATGGATGTACTGCACAGGATACAACAACGGTTGATGCGCTTGATAAAGATATAAAAGTAAATCTTGGCCCTGATAAAGCAATTTGTTCAGGAAGTTCTGTAACTCTTTCTGCAACAACTTTACCGCAGGCCAGGTTTTATACATGGTCTCCCGCTGCCAGCCTGGATGATTCAACTTCTGCTACACCTGTAGCCACACCGGTTGACACGACAACTTATATTCTCACAGCTAAATCAATAGTTTGTTTTGGTTATGATACTATTACAATAAATGTATTACATAAGCCTGTTGCAAATGCGGGAACGGATACAATAATATGCTACAATAATTTTGCGACGTTGCGGGGTAGTGCAACTAATTTATCAGGTGGTGTAAAATATTTATGGACACCGGCTAATGAAATAATTAATCCTAATTCCGCTACAACTATTGCAAGACCAAAAAATGCCCGTAGTAATGCATATATACTACAAGTGAGTGATACTTATGGTTGTAATTTTAAAGCATATGATGAGGTAATTGTTACAATGACTCCGCCTGTAGCCGCATTTGCAGGAAATGATACAGTCGCTTCAATAGGAATACCTCACCAGCTATTTGGAAGTGGCGGCGTTAAATATGTATGGTCACCGGCATATGTGCTTGATAATCCTCTAAATCAAAATCCGGTTGCTATTTTAAGTGATGATACAAAATTCAATCTAATTGTAAGAGATACTTTAGGATGTGTAGGCACCAGCTCGGTTACAGTTAAAGTATATAAAGGAACCAATTATTATATCCCCAATGCATTTACGCCTAACGGGGATGGATTAAATGATGTGTTCAGAGCAATTGCTCCGGGTGTACAGGTTACAAATTACTTTAGAATATTTAACAGGTGGGGGAAATTATTATTCGAAACACGTGATGCAAGAAAAGGATGGGATGGTACTTACGCCGGGGTACCGCAACCCAGTGCTGTATATGTGTGGGTTATAAAGGGATTGGATGTATCGCAAAAAATTATTGAATTAAAAGGAACGGTAACACTTATAAGATAGAATGATATTATATGCCATGTAAAAACTGGGAGTGAATATAATCTACTACATCTGTCAGGCTATTTGTTTCTTCATAAATTTTTAGCTGCCTGTCGGCTCCCGTGCCTTGTTCCAGCATATTATGTACATGGCTTATTGCATTTTTTATCCCAAGAGGCGTTGTTACGTCATCAATAAAATCAAGTAATTCATAAATTAAAACACGGGTGTTTACTTCTGTTTCTTTTCCAAAGTCAATCATACTCCCATCTATTCCATATCGTCCTGCCCTCCACTTATTTTCATTAATAAGGATGCGTGGATACATAATGAAATTAAGGTTTTGTAAACGCAGTTTATAAAGCTTTGCACAAATTCCCTGGAAGAGTGCGGTAATTGTTATGGTTTCCTGAACGGTCATGGGCACATCACATATCCTGAATTCTACAGTATTAAAAAAAGGATGTACTCTAAGATCCCACCATATTTTTTTTGCATTATCAATGCAATTTGTTTTTACCAAAAGCCTGATGTAATTGTCATACGCTTCTATACTTTCAAAATGATCAGGTATGCCTGTTCTTGGAAATTTATCAAAGACTTTTGTACGGAAAGATTTGTAACCGGTTAATCTTCCTTCCCAAAAAGGAGAGTTAGTGCTTA
>JAQBNL010000009.1 GCA_028288585.1 Chitinophagaceae bacterium
AGCAATTTGATATCGAAAGAAACCGGCGCTGTATTAAGCAAAGATGACAGTGGTAATTACCACATCGTTACCAAGTACGATATTATACAGAGTTTGGCAAAATAACCCTGTCCCCCGAAGGCGGAACTTAGGTTGTTAGATGTCTTATTAGATTGTTACTCTATAAATATGAATGAACTTGCTCCCTTCCTTTCGTGAAGGGGCTTTGTGGAATTTTAATTTTGAATAATGGTTTGTGGGGATGGGCTTTATTATCCCTCTCTCAATACAAATTGCAGTGTAAATAAAGAGCGTATAATTTCAACTTTGGTGCAGATACCATTTTTATAAGTGTAGTAATTAAATTTTCCGTCCGGCATAGTAAGCCTGTACCTGTTATCTTCCATTTTTTTTATGTCTAAATGCTTTTGAAAGTTGGCGGAATAAACTTTAGTTATGGATTCGGGTATTGTTGTATATAGTAGCAGCATATTGTATCGAATAGGATCAAAACTGGTTAAGGTTGATACTCCATCATCTGTTAACTTATAATCTTTTCCTGCTGCTATAGTAGTTTTATTAGCTGTGCCCGAGCCGGTTTGCTTTTGATAAAATGAGGAGTACACCATTATTCCATTGTCATACGCTGCAGTCTCAGCTGTATTATCAGAAAAAGCAAAAATAAATCTTGTCTTTACATCCGATGTCATGCTTAAAAATTTCTTCTGGCCACTGATCATTTCTACAAAACTTATTTGCCCGATAATTTTTCCATTTCTCATCACATCATACATCAACTTTCTTTCCTGTGCAAAGGATGAAACATTAGATATGCAAATCAAAAAAATAAGTATAGTAATTATTTTGAAAACACCGGGATACTTTTTCAATTGGTTATTTTTTATGTAGGGGATTTTCTTTTCAATTTCAGACCTACTCAATATATAACTTTAGTTCTTTGTTATTATTGCTTTTCAGCCAATTAACATATGTTATTTATTAACAAGCGACCGCTTTTGCTATCTTAATACAAATTGCACAGTACCTAAACTACGCACAATCTCCACCATGGTGCATATACCATTATTATTATAAGTGTAGTCATTAAATTTTCCATCAGGAAGTAATAACCTGTATTTATTTTCGGCTATCTTTTTTATGTCCAGCAACATTTGAAAATTACCGGAATAGACCTTATTAACGTTCTTAGGAACATTCGTGTATAGCAGGAGCGTATTATAGCGAATTGGAAGAAGGCTAATTAATTTTGATTCTCCATTACCTGTTATCTTATAAAATTTGCCGGAGGCTGTTGTTGTTTTATTAACTATATCGGAGCCGGTTTGTTCTTGATAGAATGATGAATACACCATTATTCCTTTGTCATAGGCTGCGGTTTCCGCTGTATGATCTTTGATTGTAAGAATCATCGTTGTTTCAACATTGGAATTCATACTGAGAAACTTTTTTTGTCCCTGGGTCAATTCTACAAAACTAATTTCCCCTATAACCTTCCCGTTCCTCATTACATCATAAATAAACTTTCTCTCCTGTGCGTGAGAGGAATTATATAGGCAAACGCTGAATAGGAGTATGAAAATGTATTTTACCAATGTATTATTTTAATTATTCGGGTGGTTTGTTTATCAAATTTAAAGATTCTGGCGGGGTACTATTTCAATTAACAGTCCTTCTTTAGCTATATAACATATCATTCACACGTAGTTTTACTATAATCTTTTAGCAGTTTTACGAGTGGGTATCTGTTTATTTACGATAGCCTACAGTAATTACATCACAGGTAAAAATGAGCGATAACGCTCTTGCACAGGCATAGCCACCAGCCTATCTTTGTTCCAGAAGTTGATTGATGTTGATTTAAACATTAATCCAAAAAATATCCAAATATCCAAAAGTAAAGACCAGATTTTAAAGTATCCAAATCCATTAAAAAACCAAAAAAAAATCCGGTATCAGTCAACTTCTTTTTTTTTAAATCCAATAAAATCCAAATAGAGCCGAAAGGGTAACAGTTTTTTAAAAATAGTTTTAATCCAATATCCAAAGAGAAAAACTGAAATATCCGAATGAATGACCGTCCAATTATCCGTTGAAAGAAACCAAACCCGAAGGTTAAACACAAAAGTTCAATCCTTCCAAAGACTACGCTGAACCGGAAATCCGGAGAGAGAATAAAAACTCTTTACGCTCAGTCCCCAGGAAACCAGCCTCACTTTAAAGTGCTTGTTGGTTTAAAAAAGTAAGTCCCGCAATTGCGGGATTTTTTATTTTTAGGAAATATGATAATTACTTCGCAGCATTTTAAACAGCCTCCTAAAAAAATAATTTCATTAGTTCCCTCGCAAACAGAACTGCTTTCCTGGTTTGGCTTAGAGAAAGAAGTGATTGGTATAACCAAATTTTGTGTTCATCCAAAAGAATGGTTTACAACCAAAACAAGAGTTGGCGGAACAAAAAGTATCAACATTGATCTTATAAAAAAACTACAGCCCGATTTAATAATTGCCAACAAAGAAGAGAATGTAAAAGAACAAATAGAAGAACTGGCAAATGAATTTAATGTGTGGGTTACTGATGTAAATAATTTGGAAGATGCACTACTAATGATAAAAGATGTGGGCGAACTTACTCATAAAAAAGATGAGGCTGAAACACTAACTACTGCAATCAAAAACGAATTCTCGCAACTCGCAACTACAAACTATAAACTGCAAACTGCTTATCTCATCTGGCAAAACCCCTACATGACGGTTGGCGGAGATACTTTTATAAATGATATGATGAAGCATTGCGGCCTGCACAACGTATTTGAAAATAAACCCCGTTATCCCCAAATAACTTTGGATGAGTTGCATATTACCAATTGCCAATTGATTCTATTATCTTCCGAGCCCTACCCTTTCAAACAAAAACATGTAGATGAATTACTGCAACAACTGCCCGGCAAAAAAATAATTTTAGCAGATGGAGAAATGTTCAGTTGGTATGGAAGCAGGTTATTGCAGGCTCCTGCCTATTTTAAAAATTTATTGGAGTCATTAAATGGATAATAATTTTTTAAATTAAAGTTATTGACCAATTGCTATTGACTATTGACTAATTAGAAAATTCAGTACGTTTGCAAACATCTTTAAATCAACATACATGGCATCAAAAAAAATTACAGAATTACTGGGCGACAAGGCTGATTACTTATTAAATCATAAGAGTACAACCGTTGACAAATCCACTATCACATTACCCTCTCCAAATCATGTAGACGAAATATGGTCGATGAGCAACCGCAACAACAGGGTAATGCAAAGCATGCAAAACTTATTAGACCATGGCCGTCTTGGCGGATCAGGGTATTGCTCAATTTTTCCCGTTGACCAGGGTATAGAACACAGTGCCGGCTCAGCTTTTGCACCTAATCCTATTTATTTTGATCCTGAAAACATTATCAAATTAGCAATAGAAGGCGGATGTAATGGCGTAGCATCTACATTTGGAGTACTGGGGATTATGAGCCGTAAGTATGCTCATAAAATTCCTTTTATAGTTAAGGTAAACCACAACGAATTTTTAAGTTATCCTAACAAATACGACCAAACAATGTTTGGCAGTGTAAAAAGCGCCTGGAATATGGGAGCCGTTGGTATTGGAGCAACCATCTATTGGGGAAGTGCAGAGAGTGCAAAGCAGCTAAAAGAAGTTGCAGAAGCTTTTGAGTATGCACATGAATTAGGTATGTGTACAATACTTTGGTGTTATACCCGTAATAATGCATTTAAGGTAGATGGTATAGATTATCATACCAGTGCAGATTTAACCGGGCAGGCAAATCATTTGGGCGTTACTATCCAGGCTGATATCATCAAACAAAAAATGCCTACCAACAATGGAGGATACCTTGCAACAAAGCATGGCAAAACTTCTAAACTGGTATATGAAAAATTAACCAGCGATCATCCTATTGATCTTTGCAGGTACCAGGTTTTAAATTGTTATTCAGGAAGAGTTGGATTAATTAACAGCGGTGGTGAAAGTATGGGTGAATCTGATTTGCAGGAAGCAGTAACAACTGCAGTTGTAAATAAACGTGCAGGTGGTATGGGATTAATAATGGGCAGAAAGGCATTTCAAAAACCTTTGAAAGATGGTATTGAATTATTGAATGCAACGCAGGATGTATACTTAGATACAAGCATTACTATTGCATGATAACAAATTAGCGCATTAGTCATTGGGTAAATTGGTCATTAATTCATGGAATATATTAGCCGCCAAACCCAATGACTAATGACTTAATTACCTTAGTTATGAGTACACGACACGAAGAAGATTTTGATGCAAACCTTGCAGGTGAAGAAGGGGAAGGCGGCGAGGAAACAAGGCGCAGCTGGTTCAGGAGAATAAAGAAAAATATCACCACGTCTACAAAAGATAAAAAAGAAGCCCCTGACGGGTTATGGACCAAATGCCCCAATTGTAAATTAACACTTACAGTTTCTGATCTTAGGGAGAATTTATTTGTGTGCCCTAAATGCGAGCATCACCATCGTATTGGCAGTGAAGAATATTTTACTATTTTATTTGATAATGATGAATATACAGAGCTGTTTGCCAATATAAAGTCTAAGGATTATTTAGGCTTTGTTGATTTAAAGCCCTACCAGCAGCGCCTTGATGAAACGTATGCAAAATCAAATATTCATGATTCCATTACGGTTGCCCACGGCAAAGTGAATGCGCATGACCTTGTTGTTGCCTGTATGGATTTTGAATTTATCGGTGGCAGCCTGGGTAGTGTTATGGGAGAAAAAATTGCAAGAGCATGTGATTACTGCATTGAACATAAAATTCCTTTTATGATCATTAATAAAAGTGGTGGCGCAAGAATGATGGAAAGCGCTTTTTCATTAATGCAGCTGGCAAAAACATCAGGCAAGTTATCACAGCTTTCTGATGCAAAAATTCCTTACTTCTCACTTTGTACTGACCCTACTTTTGGCGGCACTACTGCTTCGTTTGCCATGCTAGGTGATATTATAATGGCTGAACCCGGGGCACTGATTGGATTTGCCGGCCCACGTGTTATAAAAGAAACAATTAAAAAAGATTTACCGCCCGGTTTCCAGCGCAGCGAATTTATTTTGGAGCATGGTTTTTTAGATTTTATTGTTCATCGAAAACATCTCAAGGAAAAGATGACACAGCTTTTAGTGTTATTTGCAAATTAATACGGTGAATTGTAAGCGGTCAAGTTGTGAGTTTTAAACGATAAATATTTGTATTATTCACGATTGACAACTCACATCTCACAACTTACAACTCATCAATGGAGCTTAGTAACCGCAAAGCATATTACGAATATCATTTTGAAGCAAAATATATTGCAGGTATGGTATTGAGTGGTACCGAAATAAAATCTATCAGAACAGGTAAAGTAAGTTTTAATGATAGCTATTGCATTTTTGATAAAGGCGAGCTCTATGTAAAAAGCCTGCACATTGCTGAATACAATTTTGGTAATATTCATAACCATCAGCCCATGCAGGAAAGAAAATTATTGCTGCAGAAAAAAGAATTAAGAAAACTGGAAAATAAAATAAAAGAGAAAGGCTATACAATTATTCCTTTAAAAATATTTATCAGCGAGAAAGGATTTGCAAAAATGGAAATTGGTTTAGGCAAAGGGAAAAAGATATTCGATAAAAGAGAAACCATTAAAGCAAGAGAAACCGACAGGGATGTAAAAAGAAAATATGGGATTTAAATTTACTTGCTAACATTTAAATCCTGCAATTCTTTAAACGCATTATATACCTCGCTACATTTTTTAGTGTACCGGGTGTTTTTGGATGGATCCACCCAGTGATAAAAGCCAATAATGTTTTGCTTTTGCGAAGCGTTTACATTTTCATACTTACTGTCTTTTAATTTTAGTAACCATGCATCATATGTAGCATCAGCAAGGCTGTACTCACATATAGCAGTGGGTTTGCCTGTATCAAAATCAATATCCTTCAGGTTAAGTCCCTGCTGCTTTAATTGTTTTAAGTGCCCTGAATACTTTTGCAGAATGGTATCAAAACTCTGAACAAAATATTTTTCAGCCAAAGCCGTAGGTGTTTTAAACTTAAGCGATCTTAAGGGGCCGACTTTTGGTAACACACGAATAAAAAAAGATACGATGGTGGGAAAAAATCCGGGATGTTTATAGCCAGTGCCAAACTCTTTATTATATTCTTTTTGACGCATCCTGTACCTGAATCTTTTGCTTGTTTCTGTTGAATCTTTTTTTAATATATCAGTTCTTCTTGAAGCCCAGGCAGCTTTTGTTATAACAGGGAATATATTTGCCACTACCCAGCGAAATGTTTCAACCGACAGCGAAAAACGGTTTTTAAAAACATCATTAATATTTAATCCATAGGTTTCAGAAAAGGCTTTTGCCAATACAGCCGTATCTACTTTAAAGCCGATTAAATCTTTGTAAGCCTGTGATGCATAATTTCCCTTTGCGATTTGAAGAACATCAAAACCGAACTCCATCCGCATATGCGAAATTTGATTGTCTGCAAAAGTTATTTCGCTTCCATACTTCCTGCGAAGCTTTGGATAAACCAGCGGCACACTTCTATTCGTTGCTATAGGATGCCCATAATTATCTGCATTGTAATGAGACAAAAAACCGATAGCAAAAGCATACTGGTTAATATTGCCGGCACCTTTAAGTAATGCATTAACCATATCACCGCTTCGCACATAATGAACAAGGTCTGTAAATAAAGGGCTTCCGAAAGGATAAAATCCCATATCAGGCGCTACTGCGCCGCCATACGCATAAGCATGAGCTTCCTTTTGTTCTTCTGCGGTGGCAGATGGATACTTTGCTTTTAATAATGGCAAAATTGATTTTTCCCAGAGAGCATCAATAATGGCTTCATGCGTAAGCACTCCAAAAGAATTTCCATACAATGGAAGAAAGAAGATTAATGCAAACAGCAAAAATTTATTTGTAATTTTTTTTTTCATTAATCAGAAGTAAACAGTTTTTACATCACGTATTTATATTATTGACAAAAAACATGCTACAAAATAAGCCGCCGTCAACACTCACTTAAACTCAACGGAATATTCACAGCAAGTCCTCCATCAGCAGTTTCTTTGTATTTACTGTTCATGTCCAATGCAGTGTCCCACATTGTTTTTATCACGCCGTCCAGGCTTACTTTGGCATAATCAGGGGCACTTTGTAATGCAAGCTGGCTGGCTGTTATAGCTTTTATCGCACCCATTGTATTTCTTTCTATGCAGGGTATTTGCACAAGACCCTGTATGGGATCACAGGTCATACCAAGGTGATGCTCCATTGCAATTTCAGCAGCCATTAAGGCCTGGCGCTGTGTGCCACCCATACATTCAGTTAATGCCGCCGCCGCCATAGATGATGATACTCCAATCTCTGCCTGACAGCCTCCCATAGCTGCAGAAATGGTAGCGCCTTTTTTAAATATGCTTCCTACTTCAGCAGCAGTTAATAAAAATTGTAAAATCTTTTCTTCTTTATTACCGCCACCAAAAATTACATAATACTGTAACACTGCGGGAATAACGCCTGCAGCGCCATTCGTAGGTGCTGTAACCACTCTTCCAAAGGCTGCATTCTCTTCATTAACTGCCAATGCAAAACAACTAACCCAATCAAGTATATATTTAAAATCCCCTCCCCCTTCTTTAATAACACTTATCCATGAATCATAATCTGTATATACTTTTTCTTTTAATAATTTTTTATTCAGTGCAGCGGCCCTGCGTTTTACATTTAATCCTCCCGGCAAAATTCCTCCTGTATTACATCCGCGGTACATACAATCTTTCATTACCTGCCAAATAGCGAGCAAACCGTTTTTAGTTTCCATTTCACTGCGCCATGCATTTTCATTTTCCATAACCACTTCACTAATGTTCAATCCTGTTTTCATACACCAGTGTAAAAGCTCATCCGCATTATTAATGGGAAAGGGAAGAATAATTTCAGGGGGCGCAGAACCATCGGCCCATTGTGTTTTATCATCGCCGATAATTTCTTTTGTTACAAAACCGCCACCAATGGAATAATATGTTTCAGCAATGTGGTCACCATTTTTTAATGCGACTAAAAAAGTTAATGCATTGGGGTGATAAGGAAGTGTTTCACTAAAAAGAAATTCTATGTCTTCATTGGGGTCAAAATCAATTTCATGTTTTCCGCCAAGCAATATTTTTTTCATTGCTTTAATGTCATTGATCTTTGCAGTGATATTATTTACGTCAAAGGTTACGGGATCATCACCACTTAATCCAAGTTGTACTGCAATATCAGTTCCATGACCAACACCTGTTTTTGCAAGGGAACCATACAGCAAAACTTCAAGGCTTTGTACCTCTTGTAAAATATTTTTATGCTGAAGAGATTGTAAAAACATTTCTGCAGCCCGCCATGGGCCTAAGGTATGACTGCTGGAAGGCCCCACCCCAATTTTAAACATATCAAAAACTGAAATAGCTTCGTGGCTCATAAGCCAAAGTTACAGGAAAGAAAGTAGCAAGCAGAGCAAAGAAGAAATATCGCTTAAGAAACACTCACAAGCTCGATATCAAAAATTAAAATTGAATTGCCAGGAATTATTACAGCACCGGTTGCTTGGTTTTTTACATCACTGCTGCCATAGCCTAATGATGGAGGAATATATAAAGTAATCTTTCCTCCTGAGCTTATTAATGGCAAACCTTTTTGCCAGCCGGCAATTACGTCTCCCAGCCGAAAGTATGTGGATGAAGTGGCGCCTGGTGTAGTGGGATCAAAGTAAATACCATTTGTAAATCTTCCTGTATAATTTACAGTAACTACTGAACAAAGGTTTACAATCGCTTTGCCCGTACCGGTCTGTGTTATCTTATAATAAAATCCTGATGGATGTTTTTGAGCTCCTGTTATACCGGCTGTTGCTAAATAAGTTTCTAAATTGGTTACCTCACTTGCAGATGCTGTAACAGATAAATCATTCAGGTTACAAGTTTCATCTTTTTTAGTGCATGAAATGCAAACAGCAGAAAGAATAATAAACCCTAAAACGATATTTTTCATTTTTAAAAATTTGTTTCGCAAAATAAGAGATTATAAATCACAATAGGGTTGGCTCAGTTTTACTTTTCTTAAACTTTAACTCTTTATAACGTTGTTCATTTTCTTCCCATTTAAACTTCATACGGAAGAGCGCAAAAAAAACTGCAATACCTAAAACAGTAATTAAGATTAGGGTGACCTGTGAAGCAGATATATATATCATGCTTTTATACCAGTCATGAAATATTACACTTAATAAAACAGGAAATGCAAATACAAGCCCTATAGGTAAACCAATGGCAAGCTGGTAAAATATCTTCTTTTGCTTATCCCTGTTGGCTTCCCAGTAATTAATAAAAAGTTGTTCCTGGTCGGTTACCATATTGCAAAAATACATTCATTCTATTAGCCGGTTGGTCATTAGGGCAATAGTCATTCAAATTTTTATTTATAACTTATGATTGACTCGATGACTTTTTTAATTGCAGATGTGTTTTTGCAAATTGAGCAATAATAGGTAGGTTTGTCCACCTTAAATATTTTAATGTGAAAATTGAGCAGGTTCTCGTACAGCAACTATATAGCCATAAGAAAATTACATTGCAGGGTATCGGTACTTTTAGTTTGGATAGTTCTGTTTCCTTACCTGTAGATTCTGAAAAGGGAATGGTAATTCCTGAAAATGCTATCTCATTTGATTACAATCCCAAAGCGGTGGAGGACGAACCGCTTATTGATGCAATTGTTAAGCATACAAAGAAAATAAAGCCGCTGGCTTCCGCCGACCTGGACTCTTTTTTAATGTTAGGCAGGCAATTTTTAAACATAGGAAAACCTTTTACTATTGAAGGTTTGGGAACATTGGATAAAGCACAAACAGGGGAATTGGTTTTTATCCCGGGCCAGTTTATTACACCAAAAATTGAAGCTCCCAAGGCATTAAAAGAAAATGAAACTGAAGAAAAATCAGGGCTATTTCCTGATTATGATTCTGAAGTAAAAAGTAACAGTTCAAGAACAATATTTATAATTGTTGCCATCCTTGTATTAGGCCTGGGTGCATGGGCAGCCTGGCATTTTTTTTATAAAAAAACTGACCAGGATGCGATTAATGAAACTCTACCGGTACAAACCAATACTGATTCAGTTGCTGTAAAAAAAGATTCGGTTACAACACCTGCTGTAACTAATGATGGCTATACTTTTAAGGTGGTGTTTAAAGAAACAAGAGATAAGCAGGATGCATTAAAAACTTTAAATAAATACAAAGAGTATGGCCATACCGTTATTATGTACACTGCTGACTCTGTTGTATATAAAGTGGCCGAGCCTTTCACCCTTCCCTTATCGGATACAAGCCATATAAAAGATTCATTAAACAAATATTTCTACCTGGGTAAAGCGCATGTGGAAGTAAAATAAGCAGCCCATCCCACCAATTGTTTAGTGGTGCAAAATTTAATTAAGCCTTTCCGAAGGGAAGGAAAAGAGAATTTCTTCGCAGTTAAAAAGCAATATTAAAAATTTCTAAATAAAATATTAATGCCCCTTCAACAAGAAGAGGCATTAATTAAAATTATAAATTTCGAATCCATGTTCCCCTTCGGGGACAACTTGTCCCGATCTTCGGGAGGGGCCACTAGTAACCCATATCACCCATTCCGCCGCCGCCCATTGGAGGATGGCCATTGCCTTCATCTTTTTTAGGCTTGTCGGAGATAACACATTCGGTAGTTAACAACATACCTGCAATTGATGCCGCATTTTCCAGTGCAATTCTTGCAACTTTAGTTGGATCGATTACACCTGCTGCAAACAGGTTTTCATAAACTTCGGTACGTGCATTAAAACCAAAATCATCTTTGCCTTCTTTTATTTTTTGAACAACAATGCTTCCCTCAATACCGCTGTTAACAACGATCTGGCGAAGAGGTTCTTCAACTGCTCTTCTCACAATCTGAACACCTGTTGTTTCATCATCATTCAATCCTTTAAGACCTTCAAGACTTTCGATGGCACGGATGTATGCCACACCACCACCGGGAACAATTCCTTCCTCAACAGCAGCTCTTGTAGCATGCAATGCATCATCTACCCTGTCTTTCTTTTCTTTCATTTCTACTTCGGTAGCAGCACCCACATATAATACAGCAACACCGCCGCTTAATTTAGCCAAACGCTCCTGCAATTTTTCTTTATCATAATCAGATGTTGTTGTTTCTATCTGCGCTTTAATTTGATTTACTCTTGCAGTAATATCTTTCTTATCGCCTTTACCGCCAACAACGGTTGTATTGTCTTTATCAATGGTTACTGAAGATGCTTCTCCCAAATAAGTAAGGTCAGCATTCTCTAATTTATAGCCTTGTTCTTCACTGATAACAATACCTTTTGTAAGTACAGCGATATCCTGCAGCATTTCTTTTCTCCTGTCACCAAAGCCGGGAGCCTTTACAGCTGCAACTTTTAGCGTACCACGTAATTTATTTACCACCAATGTCGCCAATGCTTCTCCATCAAGATCTTCAGCAATGATTAAAAGAGGTCTGCTGCTTTGAGCAACTTTCTCAAGAATATGAAGAATATCTTTCATTGATGATATCTTCTTATCATAAATTAAGATGTAAGGATTCTGCAACTCAGCTTCCATCTTTTCGCTGTTGGTTACAAAATAGGGAGATATATAACCCCTGTCGAATTGCATACCTTCAACTACATCAACTGTAGTATCTGTACCTTTTGCTTCTTCAACAGTTATTACACCTTCCTTACCTACTTTCTGCATTGCCTCAGCTATCAGTTTACCAATAGTTGAATCATTGTTTGCAGAAATTGAAGCAACCTGCTCTATTTTTTCATTGTTATCACCTACTGATTGTGATTGTTTTTTAAGATGCTCAACAACAGCTATAACAGCTTTGTCGATACCACGCTTAAGGTCCATTGGGTTGGCACCTGCAGCAACATTTTTTAAACCTTCGCCGATTATAGATTGGGCAAGAACGGTTGCAGTAGTTGTACCATCGCCTGCAATATCAGCAGTTTTGCTGGCAACTTCCTTTACCATTTGTGCACCTATATTTTCAATAGGATCTTCCAGTTCAATTTCTTTGGCAACAGTAACACCATCTTTGGTTACAGCGGGTGCGCCAAATTTTTTCTCAATAACCACATTACGGCCTTTTGGTCCAAGGGTTACTTTAACTGCATTAGCCAATGTATCAACACCCTTTTTCATTTTATTGCGGGCATCAATATCAAAGAATATTTGTTTTGACATAATTTTTTTTGATTAAAAATCCCGAGGTATCGGGACAGGGTTAAAAAATGATTAGTTGTTGACTTTCATTAAAATATCAGAAGCTCTCATTATCAGGTAATCTTCACCATCAAGACTTATTTCAGTTCCGCCATATTTACCATACATAACGGTATCGCCGGCTTTTATTTGCAAGGGAATAAGATTTCCCGTTTGTTCAGCATACTTTCCTTTTCCTACTGCTATCACTTTACCTTTTTGTGGTTTTTCTTTTGCAGTATCGGGGATAATTATACCACCTGCAGTTTTTTCTTCAGCAGCATTAGGTTTTACAAGAACCCTGTCATCAAAGAGCTCAAAATTTTCTTTAGCCATAATTTAAATTTTATTTTTTAATTGGGTTGCAAATGTACCACGAATTTTTATACCAAAGAGACTAATTCAGATTAGATGACAGGTATGTACTTGAGTTGTCAGGTGTGGGTAGTCAGCCATGTGACAGAATGCGACAATTTTTCATTTTGTGTGAACCATGATTTAGGGAGATTACCAGGATTAAATAGATTTAGTATTTATGATTCCTAATAATCTATTTAATCTCTCCCAATCATGGTTCAAGACAATTACCTTTGCTGGAATTTAATAAGAAAGTATAGATGATAAGCAGAAGAAATATCAGGGTAAAGGTTATGCAAACGCTTTATTCAATTGAATCAATGAACAATGAAACAAAGCCCGGTGAACCAATAAAAATTTTACAAAAAAATCTCGAACATTCGAGGCAGTTATTTACTTACCTCGTTTATTTTATTACAGAAGTTGCCCGGTATGCTGAATTAGATGCAGCGCAAAAGGCACACAAACACCTGCCCACACATGGTGATTTGAATATTAATACAAAGATTTCAGGAAACGAATTAGTATGGAACGTTCTTGCCGATGATTCATTTAAGAAAGCCGTGGGGGAATATAAAATAGCCAGCCTTATAGATACAGAATTAATAAAGAGGATATACCAGGCTTTAGCTGAATCTGAAGAATATAAAACCTATATTTCCATACAGGCAAGAGATAAAAAATCTGAAAAGAAAATGCTGGAATTTATTTTCAGCACGCTTATGCTTCCTAATGAAGATTTTATAAATCATATTGAAGAAAATTTTATTCATTGGGATGATGATGCAGACATGATGGTAACACTTATGGATAATTTTTTTCAAAAGCCTTCAGCATTCAATTTTGGTGAAATGCTTACCAAAGAGAAATGGGATTTTGCAAAAGACCTTTTGAATTGCGTGCTGGATAAAAAAGAATATTGCCTGGAGATTATAAAGCCAAAGCTCAAAAACTGGGATGCAGACAGGATTGCAGCCCTGGATATGATACTGATGCAAATGGGTGTGTGTGAGCTTTTGTATTTTGAAACCATCCCTCCCAAGGTTTCCATAAACGAATATATTGACCTTGCAAAGGAATACAGCACTCCTCAAAGCGGGCATTTTGTTAATGGTATCCTCGATAATATTCACAAAGAACTTATCTCTGAGAATAAAATTCATAAGAAGAATTTCAGAAACAGTACTTTATAAATACCTTTGGAAAAATTTTTAAGAAATATGAATAGATTTTTAATGATACTTATGCTCACCTGCATTTTGTTTTCATGTGATATAAGGAAGAATAAATCCAAAGCTGATGTGGTATCTGATTCTGCACAGGCATTTATGGATTCAACAACTGTACAGATGATAGACACAGTTTACGATTTTGGAAAGGTAACTGACGGCGAAAAAGTGGAATATAGTTTTCGTTTTAAAAATACCGGTAAATATCCTTTGATAGTAAGCAATGCAACTGCTAGTTGCGGCTGTACCGTTCCTGAAAAACCGGAGGAGCCTATAAAGCCCGGCGAAACAGGTTTTATAAAAGTGGTATTTAACAGCCAGGGACGTGTAGGCGAGGCGCATAAAGAAGTTACAGTAACTTCTAATGCACACCCGGCTTTCCCTATTTTGGAATTAAAAGGCCAGGTAACAGAAGCAAAGAAATAATTAAATAACATAAAACATACAAGATGAATTTAGCTATGGTTTTTTTAATGATGGGGCAGGGTGATAAAGGCGGTGGAGGTTTCCAGTTTATATTTTTAGGATTGATGATCCTTGTATTCTGGATGTTCATGATTCGTCCGCAGGCTAAGAAAGCAAAACTGCAGAAGAATTTTTTAGCCAATTTGCAAAAAGGTGATAAGATAGTAACCATTGCCGGTATACATGGTACTGTAAATAAAGTAAATGATGATGGCACAATGCAGCTGGAAATAAATCCGGGCAGTTATATCAAAATTGAAAAAAGCGCTGTGAGTATGGAGTGGACGGCAAATATTAATAAGCCTGTTGCAGAAGTAAAAAAATAGCTCTTACGTACGATGTAAGATGTGGGATGTACGACGTTGTAAATTTCAGTCACTTCAACGCTCATCTATAATCTGCGGATCTTACATCGTACTTCTTACCTCGTACCTCGTACATTTCATATCATGCTCAAAATCGGATTAACCGGCGGGCTTGGCAGTGGCAAAAGCACTGTAGCACACATTTTTGAAGTGCTGGGTATTCCTGTGTATTATGCTGATGCTGCCTCTAAAAGAATAATGAATGATGATGAGAAAGTAAAGGAAGCTGTGCAAAAGGCTTTCGGAAAAGAAGTATATCCTAAAGGAAAATTAGACAGAAAATATCTTGCAGAAATCGTTTTTAAGGATGAAAAGAAACTTGAGTTATTAAATTCCATTGTACATCCTGCTACTTTACTTGATGCCGCGGAATGGATGAACAAACAAACTTCACTCTACACAATTAAAGAAGCCGCCCTGATATTTGAAAGCGGCTCTCATCAATCGCTGGATTATATAATTGGCGTTAAAGCTCCACTCCTACTGCGTTTACAAAGAGCCATGAAACGTGATAATATTTCAAAAGACGAAGCGATGGCAAGGATAAGCAAACAATTAAACGAGGAGATAAAAATGCGCCTCTGTGATTTTATTATTGTGAATGATGAACAGCAAATGGTAATTCCGCAGGTGCTGGAATTACACCAGAAGTTTCTGAAGATGTAATTCCCAACAATGCAACCATTCAACAATTAATCGGTAAGCTTACTTAATCCATCCTTAATCCTCCTAAAACCTTCTTCAATATTTTCCATACTGTTGGCAAATGAAATGCGGATACATTTTGGTTCACCAAATGCAGAACCTGTTACGGTAGAAACATGTGATTCATTTAAAAGATACATGCATAGATCATCTGCATTTTTAATAACTTCTCCATTATATTTCTTTCCAAAATATTTATCAACCTGGGGGAAAACATAAAATGCTCCATCGGGTTCAAAGCATTTTATCAAGGGAATGTCTTTCATCAGTTCCATCACCTTTTGTTTACGCACTTTAAACTGCTTAACCATTTCATGCGTTGTTTCCAAAGATGAATTTAAGGCTGTTATTGCTGCCCTTTGAGTTATTGAATTAGTACCGCTTGTTATCTGTCCCTGTACTTTATCACATGCCTTGGCTATCTCAATTGATGAAGCGGTGTAACCAAGTCTCCACCCTGTCATAGCAAAGCCTTTACTCAAACCATTAATTATTATTACCCTCTCTTTCAGTGATGCGAATTGTGCAATACTTTCATGTTTGCCAACATAGTTTATGTATTCATATATCTCGTCGCTGATAATATATACCTGTGGATATTTTTCAAATATATCTGCAAGCGCAGTTAATTCTTCTTTACTATAAATGGCACCGGTAGGGTTAGAAGGCGATGAAAAAATGATAAGCTTTGTTTTATCTGTAATCGCAGCTTCTAATTCTTGGGGAGTTATCTTATACTTATTTTCAAGAGTTGTATTTACAAACTTCACAGTGCCCCTTGCAAAGCCTGCAATGGCAGAATAACTTACCCAATACGGAGTTGGAATAATAATTTCATCTCCTTCATCAAGGATGCTTAGCACAACATTAGCTATGCTTTGTTTGGCGCCTGTGCTTATTACAATTTGTTCGGGCTTATAATCAAGATCGTTGTCTCTTTTTAATTTATTGCATACCGCTTCACGCAGATCAAGATAACCGGCTACAGGAGGATAATGGCTCCAGTTATCATCAATAGCTTTTTTAGCGGCATCTTTAATATGCTGCGGAGTGTCAAAATCGGGCTCTCCCAAACTAAGTCCTATAATATTAATTCCTTTGGCTGTAAGTTCTCTGCCAAGTTTAGCCATCTTAAGTGTTTCAGGCTCTGAAAATCTAGATAATAGTGATGAAAGCTGCATGTAAATTTTTTAAGAAGTGCAAAAGTAAGAGTTACGGAAGAAAAAGCACTCCTATTTATCGTAGATAATTTTAAAGGAAAAAAGATCAGGATAATGAGCCCGCTTCCGGTTGGCATCATAGTCATAAATAATCTTACCTAAATTTTTCATGAAAGGATAACCTATGGTTTCGTAATCATATTTATCATCATTCATAACGCCATCTCTGTTACAATAAATTTCAGCAGATAAAAAGAATTCGATCTTTTTATCAAAGTCAACGATGTAGGCTACATCCAGCAGGTGCCCGTATGCATCTCCTTCTTTATTAAATATGCGGATATTTTTAGGAATACTCCCTCTTTGTGCGCCATACAATAAATTTTTTCCATACGCATCCGGGTAGCTGGCAGAATCATAAGGCGGGAATATTGTTTCCGGCGGAAATTGAGACATATACTGGTATACAAATTTAAAATCATCCGGTGTAAGGTTAAATCGCTGCTTTGGTAAAACAGTATTTGGGAAGATTACGCTGCGCAAAATATTATGAAGTGATTCAAGGTAGATCCTGTTCTTCCTGCTAAAATTCATTGGCGTATTTATTAACTGGTCGCCTTTATAATAAGCAGTACCCAGTGAATCATTCCTATCTGCATATTTAGTTTGATTAAATAACAAGGGCTGCTGGTACAAAACATTGTTATTGGCATCTAAAAATTTAATTGGATTGGTATGCCTGTTCTCATCTTCGCTTAAAGCAATTTGCAGGCGGTGGAGGATCTGTACTTCCTCATACCCTTTTGTATGCAACTGGTCATTTAAATATTCCTGACCTAAAAACTCGTACAGCCTGTTCATCGCGTCATTATCACTTACTAAAAAAATCTTTTTGATATAATTTGCTATGGTTGGCCTGCCATCAGATGTTGTTGGATCATTATATACTGCTGTCTGCCCGCTGTAAGCAGCTTCAGTTATCATTGTTGTATTCTTATTAATGCCTGTTGCTTTTAACTCGTTTAGTTTTTGTAATGCAAGCAATGCGGTTGGCAGCTTAACTGTTGATGCAGGGTAAAAATATTTGGCAGGATTTACATTAAAATAATAATTGGTGAGCTTTGGTAAATTGTTCCTGCCCCTGTCAACCTGGGTGTAAATTATCTGTACATTCCAGTCTTTTCTGTGAGCAAGGATACTATCAAAATATTGAGGATATTGTTTTAACAGGTCTTCAAGGAAGGCATCTGTCTTTGTTCCATCCGGCAAAACCACTGTGGGAGTTTTAGGAATTATCCTTTCCGTTTGCATTTTCTTTACAGGATTACAGGCTATAAACATTAAAGCCAGTAACCAATACAACTTTACATTGGTAAATTTCATGCCGCCAAAAATATACAAAAGCAAGTCCCGAAAATCAATTCTAAAATGAATCTAAAACTTCATAAATGGCTTGCCACATTCAGGTTCAAAACCCTATCTTTGCGGACTTCTAAAATTTAATTATGAGACTGAAAGGTTTGGTTTGGTTTTTTGCTATCGTTTTAATACTTATATCCGTATTCCAGTTATCCTTTACATGGGTAGTTAACAGCCACGAAAGCGCTATGAAAGCTAAGGCTGAGAAACAGGTCAGAATCAGTAATCCTGGTGCCAGGGGTGATGAGAAAAATGATCTTGTAAAAATAAGGCTGCTAAGATTGCTTGACAGCACAAAGGATACTAAAATTTATCCTGTACTGGGTACTACTTATCAAAAGGCAAAGGAGAACGAATTAAATCTCGGTCTTGACCTGCAGGGTGGAATGAACGTTACAATGGATGTTAGCCTTGAAGGTTTGATAAAATCTCTTAGTAATAACCCTAAAGATCCCCAGTTATTAAATGCTTTAGCGGAAGCCACAAGGCTTAAGGCAAACAGCGATGCTGATTATATTACATTGTTCAGCGATGCTTTCAAAAAACAAAATCCTTCTGCCAACCTTGCCTCCATATTTGCAGGTGCAGGAAAAAATATCAAGGTTACGGATAGTGATGATAAAGTAACTGAAGAAATAAGAACTATTGCAAAGGGAGCAATTAATCAAACCTATAAAATATTATTAAAGCGTATTGATAAATTTGGTGTTGCCCAGCCCAATATTAACCTTGATGAGAACAAAGGTATTATTACTGTTGAGCTTGCCGGTGTTCAGGATGCTGACAGGGTTAGAAAATTATTACAGTCATCAGCCAACTTACAGTTTTGGGAAGTATATAACATCGGGGAGATAAGTAAAAATATTGAAGAGGCTGATAAGGCTCTCCAGAATTATTTAAACGGAGTAGCTCCCGATACTACAAAGCATGTAACTGATACTTCTAAAGCAGCAAAGGATACAGCTAAAAATGTATTGACTAAAAATGATAAGCCTTTACTTAATACAATTCATTTCATAGGGCCGCAACAGGATAAAAACGGTAAGCAGCAGTATTCATCAGCTATAGCTAATCTTGAATTAAAAGATACTGCTAAAGCAAATGAATATTTGAATCTTGATGTGGTTAAAAATAATTTCCCGTCCAATCTTAAATTTTTATATGGCATTGAAGAAAAAGATGCAAAGAGCAGCAGAAAATTCGTTTCTCTGTATGCTATAAAGACTATCCCCGGAAGTGATAAAGCAAAACTGGAAGGTGAAGGAGTTGAAGAGGCCAGCCAGCAATATGATGAAAGAAGCAGGCCATCTGTAAAAATGCAGATGACGCCTTCAGGCAGCAGAACATGGGCAAAACTTACTACCGATAATGTTGGTAAACCGATTGCCATTGTGCTTGATGACGTTGTTTATTCAGCGCCCAATGTTAATGGGCCTATTGAAGGAGGAAGCTCAGAAATAAGCGGAAGCTTTACTGTTGAGGAAGCGCAGGATCTTGCTAACATTTTAAAATCAGGTAAGCTTGATGCTCCTGCTAAAATTGTGCAGGAACAAATTGTAGGCCCAACACTTGGTAAAGAAGCCGTAAATGGTGGTGCAAAAGCTTTTGCAATTTCTTTTTTGGTGATCTTCATTTTGATGCTGATCTATTATAACACAGCAGGATGGGTTGCCAACATTGCATTGATATTAAACTTACTTTTTACCATCGGGGTATTAAGCGCCCTGGGCGCTACTTTAACTGCCGCAGGTATTGCCGGTTTGGTACTTACCATCGGTATGGCAGTGGATACCAACGTAATTATTTTTGAAAGAATTAAGGAAGAACTTACCCGTGGTAAAAGTTACCAGCAGGCAGTTAATGATGGATACAGGCGATCGCTTGCTCCCGTTATTGATGCCCACGTAACAACCTTTTTAACGGCTGCTATTCTATATTATTTTGGTCTTGGACCAGTAAGAGGTTTTGCAACCACGCAGATGCTGGGTATCGCACTTTCCTTATTCTGCGGAATTTTATTATCAAGATTAGTTACTGATGTTTGGACAAATAAACAAAGGCACTTTAAATATTTTACAGGAGTTTCAAAACGTGTTTTTAAACATGCGAAATATAAATTTATTGAATACAGGAAAGTAGCGTACGGAATTTCTATCGTGGTTTTAATTATGGGTGTTGCTTCTTTCTTTAATGGGTTTCATGAAGGTGTGGAATTTAAAGGCGGAAGAAGTTATACTGTTTCGTTTGATAAAGCAGTACAAAATGATGAAATAAGAAATAGCTTAAGAGACCAGTTTAATGGCGATTACCCGGTAATAAAAACTGTAGGCGACAGCAGGCATTTAAACATCACTACCTCATTTATGAAAGGTGTTGAAAATGCTGATAGTGTTGTTCAGACACGTTTATACCAGGGTGTAAAACCACATTTGGCAGCAGGTACAACTTATCAAAGCTTTGTAAAAAATAATATTCAAAGCTCGCAGGTGGTTCAGCCAACCATTTCTGATGATCTTAAAAAGGGTGCAATACAGGCAACCATATTTGCATTGCTTGCTATCATACTTTACATTTTCATCCGCTTTCGCGACTGGAGATATTCTTTGGGAACCATCGTTTCATTATTGCATGACGTATTGGTAACCTTAGCTGTTTTCTCTTTCTTTAAAAACATAGTTCCCTTCCCGCTGGAAATTGACCAGCATTTTATTGCAGCGATATTAACGGTAATAGGTTTCTCCATGAATGATACCGTAATTGTATTTGACAGGATTCGTGAATACAGCAGGAACATGAAAAATGCTGACAAGAAAACTATTATTAACAGTGCTATCAATGATACATTAAGCCGTACGATTATGACATCGTTAACTGTTTTCTTAACACTGCTGATCTTATTTATCTTCGGCGGAGAAGTTACAAGAGGCTTTGCATTTGCAATGCTGATAGGTGTGGCTACCGGTACTTATTCATCCATTTTTGTGGCAGCGCCAATACTTGTTGATTTTGCAAAGAACAAACCACTGGGCTCTGCTGATCTTGCTACAGAAAATGCGAAGAAAGCTGTAAGTAAGGTTAAAGTAGTAAAGACATGATTGTCTGAACTAAGATTTATCTGATTAAAAGATTATAGGATACAACCCGTTAAGTGATTAACGGGTTTTTTATTAGTTGAATGTTTTAAATTATTTTTATACAGATGCCACAACAAAAACAAAAGAAGCAAAATATTTATTTAAGGCGTTTTAAAGATGCCTTCTTAATTGCAGCAGGTATTATATCTGCCGGGTTTGGTATCAATGGGTTTTTATTATCAAGTCATTTTATTGATGGAGGTATCACGGGTATCTCCATGCTGCTTACGGATATCTTTGGGTTTCCTATTTCAATATTACTGGCGTTGCTTAACGTGCCGTTCATTATTCTTGCTTATAAAACGATAGGTTTAAAGTTTGCTGTAAAAACTTCATTGGCCATTTTAGGGCTTGCATTATGCCTTGCGTTTTTCCCTTACCCGGATGTTACGCCCGATAAATTACTAACGGCAATATTTGGCGGGTTTTTTATTGGTACAGGGATTGGCCTGGCTATGCGTGGCGGTGCAGTGCTTGATGGAACGGAGATAGCGGCGGTATTGCTAAGCAGAAGCTCAGCAATATTAAAAGTAAGTGATGTAATTCTTTTGCTGAATGTTTTGATATTTACTGCCGCAGTTTTTTTCCTTGGAGTAGAACCGGCGTTGTATTCCATAGTAACTTATTTCGCTGCCTCTAAAATGATTGACTATGTTGTAAATGGTATTGAAGAATATACTGCTATAACTATCATTTCAGACCATAACGATGAAATAAAAGATATGATTACTAACAGGCTGCACCATGGCATAACGGTATACACCGGAACAACAGGGTATGGAAGACATGGAGCAAAAAGCCTTGACAAGGATATTCTTTATACTGTGATCACACGATTAGAAGTAGGTAGTTTACAAACTGAAATAAATAAGATCGATCCTGATGCGGTTGTTATCCAGCAAAGCGTAAATGGAATAAAAGGAGGGATAATTAAGAAGAGGGCCTTGCATTAATGCTACACTGCAAAGCTTGTCCCACATCCACAGGTCTTACTTGCATTCGGATTATTGAAAGTAAATCCACGGGAGTTTAATCCGCCTTCCCAATGTATTTCCATACCGGTTAAGTAAATGCCATGAGCAGGATTTATGATGCAGGTAATTCCATCTATTTCAAAAATTTCATCTTTATCTTCTTTCTTATCAAAGCCTAAAACGTAGGTCATGCCTGAGCATCCGCCACCCTTCACGCCTACTCTTAAATATTGTGAGGCATCAAAGCCTTCTTCATTCGTCAATCTTTTAATTTCATTAATTGCGCCAGTGGTAAAAGTTACAGGCGCTATTGTTACTGTTTCCATACCGTAAAATTACAAACGTTTGCCAATGGATGTTTACTTTTGTGGGAAAATTAAGAGTATGTCAACATTTGAGACAATAGTAATTGTTCTGCTTGGAGTTGAAATTTTAGCGCTGATATGGATGATAACAGAATTCAGTGGAATGAAAACGTCAATTAAAGAAAGAGCAGGCATTAATAATGAAACAATAAAACTTCGTTTACAGGCTTATGAAAGACTAACATTACTTGCCGAACGCATAGCATTAAATAATCTTATTTCAAGGGTCCCGAATGCAGGCTTATCTGCAAAGCAAATGCAGCATGCCCTGGTAGAAGCTATAAAAACAGAATATGAATATAATATCAGCCAGCAGGTGTATGTATCGCCCGAGGCATGGAGGGCAGTGCATAATTTAAAGGAGCAGAACATATATATCATAAACCAGCTAACCATTACACTCCCTTTCCAGGCATCTGCAATGGATCTTAATAAACAAATTATTGACTACCTGATGAGTAACCCCAAGGCATCTTTACATACTATTGTTTTGGAAGCATTAAATTTTGAAGCAAAGAAAATAATGTAACCCCTATCCCGCCCCCATCCCCTAAAGGGGTGAGCAAAAGATTATGAATAAAAAAATAACAGATTCAGGGATTGAGATAAAAAGAATCTATACACAGAATGATGTTTCGAAAGTCCCTCCACCGGAAGGTTTTGGGGAGGCTGGAGAGTTTCCATTTACAAGAGGAATACAACCCGATATGTATCGTGGCAAGCTATGGACTATGAGGCAGTATGCAGGTTTTAGCACTGCGGAGGAAAGTAATAATCGTTACCACTATTTACTATCACAGGGAGTTTCAGGATTAAGTGTTGCATTTGACCTGCCTACACAAATTGGTTATGACAGTGATCATGAACTGGCAGAAGGCGAGGTTGGAAAAGTTGGTGTCGCTATAGATTCGTTAGAGGATATGGAATTGCTTTTTAAGGATATTAATTTACAGGATATTTCTACCTCTATGACTATAAATGCAACTGCATTTATTTTACTGGCGCTATATGTTGCCCTGGCAAAAAAACAAGGTGCTGATCTTTCTACACTAACAGGCACCATTCAAAATGATATTTTAAAAGAATATGCTGCAAGAGGAACGTACATCTATCCTCCCAAACCATCCATGCGTATCATAACCGATGTGTTTGAATGGTGCAGCAAAGAACTTCCAAAGTGGAATACGATTTCTATTTCAGGTTACCATATTCGTGAGGCAGGCAGTACTGCAGTACAGGAAATTGCTTTCACGCTCAGTAATGGCAAAGCGTATATAAAAGCTGCAATGGAAAAAGGCCTTGACATAAATGTTTTTGGCAAACGCCTCTCCTTCTTTTTTAATGCACACAATAATTTATTTGAAGAGGTTGCAAAGTTCAGGGCAGCAAGAAGAATGTGGGCCAATATTATGAAGGACGCCGGCGCCACAGATGAGAAGGCAATGATGCTGCGCTTTCATACACAAACAGGTGGCAGCACATTAACCTCGCAGCAGGCAATGAATAATATCAGCCGGGTTACTATACAAACTTTAGCAGCAGTTTTAGGAGGAACACAAAGTCTGCATACGAATGGATATGATGAGGCATTGAATCTGCCTACTGAAGAAGCTGCAGGAATTGCATTACGTACACAACAGATAGCAGCTTTTGAAAGTGGTATTGCAGACACTGCCGATCCTCTTGGGGGAAGTTATTTTGTTGAATCGCTTACCAATGAAGTGGAAACAGAGGCATGGAAATTAATTGAAAAGATTGATGCCATGGGAGGAAGTGTAACCGCGATTGAGCAGGGATTTATTCAAAATGAAATTGCAAAAAGCGCTTACGAATACCAGCAGAAAATTGAATCAGGAGAAAAAATAATTGTTGGGGTAAATAAATTTAAAAATGAGCAAAACATTTTGCCGCCTTCATTTAAAATTGATGACAGCATTCGGCAGTTGCAAATAGATAAATTAAAGTTATTGAAACAAAAAAGAGACAATAAGAAAGCTTTTGCATGTCTTCAGATTATAAAAGATAATGCTATCAATGGCGAAAATCTAATGCCTGCTGTAATAGATGCTATTGAAAATTATTGCACACTGGGTGAAATATCAAACACACTGAGAACTGTTTTTGGAGAGTATAAATAAAATGTTAATTTTGTGTTAACCATGAAACATTTTTTACCTGCTTTCCTTTTCCTCATTTCTAATTTTTGCTTTTCCCAAAAATATGTGCTCATTGATAAAAGAATGGCACTTCCCATCTCCTATACCAACATTGTTACACTTGAGCATAGCTATAAAAATTTATTTGCTGTAGAAAAAGAAAAAATTCATCAATTTATTGCCGAGGTGGAGAAAATCGCCGTCATGCTTAGCGATAAAAATAAAGCCAAGCCGGAAGCATTTGATTTTTATGTAGGTAAAACAAGGTTTACCGGTTTAAAGGTTCCTTTATCAGTAGAAGAACGTCTTGATGTGGTTTTATGCAGCGACTTCGATGGCACAAAAGTAAATATGCATTTATCAGATGCTAAATCTTCAAATGCAAGTAATGCTTTCTATGTAAATACCTGGCTTAAATACATTAAAAGTAATGTGAGATAATTCTGAAAAATGATTCAGGTTAATGTGCAAAATCCATTTCAAAATCACCCTTAATTCTTTCCATTGAAGGATTGAAGTAACCAAACTTCAAATTGGGAAACTCTTCTTTGATAAGTTCCATCATTTGTTTTATTCCTATACATTCGCCTGTATCAGCAACACCAATTTTTTCCAAATACCAGTCGGGATCGATATTGAAATTTCTCCACTGTATCATCTTTAAACCGGTTTCTTTTATCACTTTTCTTAATGCTTCATATTCATCTACGCTGTCCGTCATTCCGGGGAATACAAAATAATTTATACTCGTCCATCCGCCAAAGCTGTTCACTACTTTAAGACTTTCAATTATATCTGTAAAATGATAATTGTTCGGCCTGTAGTAAGGGGTATAAATCTCTTCTCTCACTGAATTTGTGCTTACACGTATACTGTTCAAACCTGCTTCGCATAAAGCTTTTACCGCTTTGGGGTCGGAACCATTCGTATTGATATTGATACTTCCTTTATCAGTATGTTTTCTTATTTCAATGATGGCTTGTTTTATTGTTTGCCACATCAATAATGGTTCGCCTTCGCAACCTTGCCCAAAGCTTACTATCGGATAAGGTGCTGTTTCAAGATGCGGAACAGTAAACTCTGTTATCTCTTCTGCAGTGGGTTTAAACATTAACCTGTCCTGTGTAGAAATAATAGTTTCCTCCTGCGGCTGAAAGGAAATACAGCCAATACAATTTGCATTACATGCAGGCGATGTAGGCACGGGACATTCCCATCTGCCCATAAAATAATTTCTTGCAGCCGGGCAATGATATGTATTGCAGCAATTATCAGCAAGATGTTTTACCAGGCGGTTGTGAGGATAGGCAGATAAATAAGTGCTTACGCCTTCTTTAATTTTTTCATTTATAAAACCTTCACTTTCCTGCCTCACATCTTTTTCAATCCGTATGGCAGGCACATAAAATTTTTCATTATACCAGCCCGCAGCAGTGTAACAAAATAATGGTAAGGTTTCAGCGCCGGGCAAGCTTTCATACGCTGCAATGTATAAACCTGTATGTGCTGGAGGAATGAAAGCAGCAACTGCCCAGCCTTTTTCACACAAACGCATTTCGCCTGTTTCTACGTCAATGCCGATACCGCGGCGTTCAGGGAGCTCATATAATTGTCCCCCGGCAGGTAATTCTATCCACTCATCTTCCGGTACAGGTAAGGCATTCCATCCGCTGCGGCCTGTTGCATAAAGCGAAGTGTCTTCAAAAATATTTCCTTTACCGTTAGAGTATAATATGTAGGGAGAATGATTCAATTTGATGTATTTACCAGTTGTTCTTTTGCAAAGGTATTAAAAGCATTTTCGTTGATGTTTGTTGTTTCAATTTCTCCCTGCAGCAGCTTGTTATTTTTAAAGTCAAGTGTAAGAATATCATCCTTTAAAATAACATTATTAAGGTCAGCCCATTTATATCTTTTATAGGGCCTTGCTCTTAATTCTATTGAATATGAATTAAAATAAATTGATTTGTGTTGCAATAAAACGTACGATAGTACAGATAAAACTGTTTCTGTAATTAAAAGCCACCATGAGAAAAGTACTGAAAAAAATAACATAAACAGAAAGAAAATCCCGGACCCATAAGAAAATTTTTGTTCACTTGTTCTGCTCATCAATAATCTGTAGCCACTGTATAATATAATTATTATTAGTCCCCCCACACCTGTCTTCCATAATGTTTTATCCCATAATAAATAAGTGAAGAATAATGCATGCAGTATTACAAAGAATAATATGATTAACCTGTACGTTTTCTCCTTTTCATTCTTAAATGTGATCTCAAACTGCATTAAGACAAATTATTTTCGGCCACCATTAGGTTGCACAATTTAAACAGCACTCTTGCGCCAACATTTTCATCCCACTCATTTATGCTGATACCCACTTCATTCAGGTCAAATCCGATCAGCTCTCTTCCGCTCTGCAATATTTTTTTAAAAAGGTAAAAAATTTGCTCTGTTTCAAACCCACCCTGCACTGGCGTTCCCGTGTTAGGGCAAAGCTTCGGATCCAATCCATCAATGTCAAAACTTATATAAACTTTAGCCGGCAAATGACTTACAATTTCATCGGTAATTTTTTTCCATGTATCGCCTTCATACATTCTTTCTTTTATCTCCTTATCAAAATAAGTTATTACCCTTTTATTACTGTTGGTAACATATTCGGTTTCTGATTCGGAATAATCCCTTACGCCAACCTGCACCAATTTAACCAGCTGTGCTATCTCTGCAAGTGCATTATACATTATGGATGCATGTGAGTAAGTAAAATTTTCGTATGCTTCTCTCAGGTCGCAGTGTGCATCTATCTGGATGATACCAAACTCTCCATGCTTTTCTGCAATAGCTTTTAAAAATCCCAAAGGTGTACTGTGGTCGCCGCCCACGAGCCCTACAAGCTTATCTTTTTGCAGCAGCTCACTTGTTTGCTCATATACCCAGTTATTTAAAAATAAACTTCCGGCGTTAACCTCTTTTAAAGTTTTACTCATAAATTTATTTGCCTCTACTTCTTCTCCACGGGAAATATAATTTATGAACAATTCCGCTTCTTTTCGCAGGTAATCACTTTTCATCAGGATCTTTTTATCAATATCCCTCATATAAAAACCTTTTTTCCACCCATCTTTTATATCGGCATCTGTAAGGTCTACCTGCACACTTGCTTTGCACATATGCTCAGGAGCTCTTGCTGTACCCGCTTTATAACTAACGGTAACCTCCCATGGAACAGGTAGAATAACCAGTGCAGCGTCTTCTTCGGTAAAAGGCAATCCAAAAATATTATTGTTAGGATTGCCAACTGAATTGGGATCGAAATAAGAAATATCCGGCATGATAAATTGATATCTATTTGAAAAAAATTGCCTGCAAAGATAACATTGTAGCCGAAACAAAGATTAAACCATAAACATTCATTTCAATTAACATTTGCCTGTAAAAAGTTTAGAAATAAGTATATCATACACACATTTTGAACTAATTTTGCGCCAGTTAAAAACTTCTAATGAAGACATCGCACATAATTATATTAGTAGCTATTGCAGTAGCCATAGGGGCATTATTGATGTACTCCGTAGATTTTTCAACTTATGATACCATTGAATCGGCCAAAAATAAGCAGGGAACCTATGTTCATCTTATTGCCAGGCTTGATAAAAATCAACCCATTCAATATGATGCGATAAAGGACCCGAACTATTTATCCTTTTATGCCGTTGACAGTCTTGGTGGTTCTGCAAAAGTTATTTACCGTAACGCAAAACCTGCTGAACTTGAACAAAGTGAAAGAATAGTTTTAAAGGGTAAAATGAATGGTAATGTTTTTGAATGCGACAATATTTTATTAAAGTGCCCCTCTAAATATAAAGATGATAAAAAACAGTTGGAAAAATCCGTTACTAAATCTAACTTATAAAGCATCACATGAAGTTTGAAGGTGAACATTTATTACCCGGACAGGTGGGACATTTTTTTGTATTACTCGCATTTGTTGCCTCCCTTGTTTCTACTATCGCATATTTTAAAGCATCAAGAACTGAAGCTCCTTCTGATAAAAAGTCATGGCTCAGGTATGCAAGAGGCGCCTTCTTTACCCAGGTGATTTCTGTACTAACCATCTTTGGAATTATATTTTTTATTTGTTCCAATCATTATTTTGAATACCTCTATGCCTATAAGCATGCCTCAAAAGAATTAGAATCAAAATATCTTTTGGCCTGTATATGGGAAGGCCAGGAAGGAAGCTTTTTATTATGGACGATATGGCATTCGATACTTGGGATAATTTTAATTTTAAAAAGTAAAAAGTGGGAAGCGCCGGTAATGACGGTGATAAGCTTTGCGCAGGTGTTTTTAGCGTTGATGTTATTGGGTTTATATTTTAGCGGGGTAAGAATAGGAAGCAATCCCTTTGTATTAACAAGAAATGAATTGGAAGGCCCGATATTCAGCCAGCCAAATTACCTGTCCTTTATAAAAGATGGCGTTGGACTAAATGTTTTATTAAGAAATTACTGGATGGTAATTCATCCGCCGGTTTTGTTTTTAGGATTTGCCAGCACACTTATTCCATTAGCTTTTGCGTATGCAGGTATTCAAACAAAGAAGTTTGGAGAATGGATAAAACCTGCGCTGCCATGGGCTTTAGCCAGCGCATGTGTGTTAGGTGTAGGGATAATGATGGGGGGAAAATGGGCTTACGAATCTTTATCATTTGGCGGCTATTGGGCATGGGACCCTGTAGAAAATGCATCTTTGGTTCCATGGCTTATTTTAATTGCAGGACTGCATTGCATGGCAATTTATAATGCCACAGGCAATTCACTCAAAGCATCTTTTGTATTTATTATTCTTACCAATGCATTTGTTTTATACTCTACTTTTTTAACCCGTACAGGAATTTTAGGCGACACTTCAGTGCATTCTTTTACAGAAGCCGGAATGGCCATGAATATATTAATAGGCTTGTTTGCATTGGCAATACCGCTTCCCATGTTTATTCTCTTTTTTAAGAACGCTAAAAAAATGCCCGCTGTTTATAAAGAAGAAAATATTTCTTCCCGGGAATTTTGGATGTTCATAGGTTCACTTATAATTTTTCTTTCTGCATTATTTATTATATCAGTAACATCTGTACCGGTTTATAATAAAATATTTAATACAAATATTGCTGACCCGCAGGACAGGGAATTTACTTATAACAAAGTGATGGTTCTTGTTGCGGTAATAATTGGAATACTTACGGCAGCCTCTCAATATTTTAAATACAGGCAAACAGATAGAAAATATTTTTTAAAGAAGATTGCAGTTCCTTTTGGTGCTGCGCTAATCATTACAATTTTACTTGCTGTTTTTTACCCGATAGAATATATTAAACAGGGTGCAGGTTTTTTAGGCGCCATTTACCTGGCAATATTTGCAGCAATTTTTTCAGCTTTTGCAAATGCCTCTTACATATGGAGTGTTTTAAAGGGAAATATTAAAGCAGGAGGCGCTGCTATTGCCCATACAGGATTTGCCCTGATGATAGTGGGAATGCTGATATCATCCGGAAATAAAAAAGTGATAAGTGATAACAGGAAAACAGGATTGTTTGTTCCTTTTGCACAGGATCCTGACGGAAAGCATACAGAAGATCCGCTGGAGAATTTAACCCTGATAAAAATGGTTCCAACACGGATGGCCGACTATGTTGTAACCTATGTTGGAGATTCTTCTGCAGTAAAAGAAAAGAACAGGTCATTTTATAAGTTGGTTGTAGAGAAGAAAGATGTAACCGGCAGGGTTTCAGAAAACTTTGAGCTTACACCGGATGTTTATAAAATGAAGGACAATAATCTCAGCTCTAATCCTGATATCAAGCATTATTTTTTTCATGATGTGTTTACTTATATTTCTTCATTAGCTGATAGAAGCAGTGTGGTTGATACAGCCCGGTTTAAAATGCACGAAATAAAATTGGGCGATTCCATTTTTTACTCAAAGGGCTATTTGGTTTTAAATGATGTGCTTAAAAATCCTGACAATGAAAGATTTCATTTTAAGCCAACAGATACAGCACTGGTAGCCGATATTACTGTATATAGTAAAGACAGTACAAGCTATAAAGCTTATCCACTCCTCTCTATAAATAATTTTGAAGTGAACTATAAAGATGATACAGTGTTTGCTAAAAACCTGTATTTGAAACTGGCAGGTATTACACAGGACGGGAAATTTAAAATCGCTGTAAAAGAATCTGATATACCTGCTGATTTTCTTACGCTGAAAGCTTATGTATTCCCCTATATTAATTTAGTATGGCTCGGGTTAATAATTATGGCTGCCGGATTTATCGTTTCATTAAGCATGCGGATAAAATTAAAACCTTTATATACCGGGGCAGTATTAATTGCTGTAATTGCCGGGCTCTTCTATATGTTTCTCCTGGCAAATTAATTTTATAATTTTCACAAATTCTTGCATAACAAAGGTGTGAATAGTTTAAATTTATACTCAGTATGAAAACTGTCACCTATAAAATTACCTTTTCACTGCTTTTGCTTTGTATTTATACAAAAAGCATTTCACAATCATCACAATGGGGCGCTAAAGATACTTTAATTACAGGCGCTGTAGTTTATGATGGCGATACAATTGAAGCGAAAGTGCTGGCAGGAATTTATATGTTTTCGCAGGGGAATTTGAGTGCAAAAGCCAAGTGGACCCGGCTAAGAAATGCAGTATATGTTACTTATCCTTATGCAAAAAGAGCAGCCGTAATTCTTAATGATGTTAATGCGCATATTACCGGCAAAAACCAGGCTTACGTTTCCAGCTATATTAACAGCCGTGAAAAAGATTTGAAAAAAGAATTTGCTGATCCTATAATGAATCTCTCCGTTTACCAAGGGAAAATATTAATGAAGCTCATCAACCGTGAAACCGGTAATAACTGCTACAATATTTTAAAAGAATTTAAAGGCGGCTTCTCTGCCCGATTCTGGCAAACAGTTGCTTTTCTTTTCGGAAGCAATTTAAAACAGCCTTATGACCCAAAAGGTGAAGACGCCGAAATAGAAAAGTTTGTCAAGGAAGTTAGGCGTTTGTATGGATATAATAGTTAATTCTGTACAAATAGTTAATGTACCCACCCTCTCATAGTTTTGTATTACCTTTGGGCTCAATTACTTATTATTCTATTGCTGCATTTGCAGCTGTTTCAAAATGAAATTAGATTTACTTGTTTTTGGCGCCCACCCTGATGATGTAGAGTTAAGTTGCAGCGGAACATTGCTCGTAGAGAAAATGAGGGGGAAAAAAGTTGGAATCGTTGATCTTACACAAGGCGAATTAGGCACGAGAGGAACAGCAGAAACGAGAAAACAGGAAGCGGTAGATGCTGCTGCAATAATGCAGATAGATATAAGAGAGAATTTGGAAATGGCGGACGGGTTTTTTAAAAATGATGAGGAACACCAGCGAAAAATAATCACCGTCTTACGAAAATATAAGCCCGAAATTGTTTTATGCAATGCACCGGCTGACCGTCACCCGGATCATGGAAGGGCAGCTGATTTGGTTTATACCGCCTCTTTCTTATCAGGGTTGATAAAAATTGAAACGAAAGAAAACAGTTCTTTACAAAAGGCATGGAGACCGAAATACGTTTTTAATTATATCCAGGACAGGTATTTTAATCCTGATTTTGTGGTAGATATTACTGGTGTAATGGACAAGAAGATAGAAGCGATAAAGGCATATAAAACGCAGTTCTATAATCCTGAATCAAAAGAACCGGAAACGTATATTTCATCCCAGGAATTTTTAGAAAGCGTGATGTATCGCTCCAAAATGTTTGGCAAATTAATTGGGGTAAAATACGCGGAAGGATTTTTATCAAAAAAGATGATAGGCATACAAAATTTTGATGCATTAATACAAATGAATACTTAACAAACCAATATCTGGATAAAAAACATTAATACAATGGTAACACCAAAATTTTTACAGGGAAAAACAACTTTCCACCAGGATATCAAAGCAAGAGTTCAGCAATATTTTTCAGAAGTAAAAAAACCTTCAACAGGGGATGTAAGCTTAATTGCAAAGGCTATCTTTTTTTGTATGGGCTATGTTTCTTTATACATACACCTTGTGTTTTTTACACCAGCATGGTGGCTTGCGTTTCCTGAATGTGTTTTAATGGCAATGTTTACGGCAGCTATTGGATTTAACGTAATGCACGATGGCAATCATGGTAGTTTCAGCAGGTACAAACTGGTAAATAAAATCGCTGGTTTTTCTTTAAATTTTTTAGGAGCCAGCGCTATCATGTGGCATATGAAACACAATATTATTCATCATACTTATACAAATATTGAAGGTGTGGATGATGACATTGAAGCAGGGCCATTGCTTAGGTTTACATCAGGAAAAAAAGCATTAAAAATTCATAAATTCCAGCACATCTATTTTTGGTTCTTATACAGCATGCTTCATATTATGTGGATATTTTTTACTGATTTCAAAAAATATTTTACAAAGAAGATAGGCAGTATTCCCATAAAAAAAATGAGTACAAGGGAACATATCTCCTTCTGGACTGCTAAAGTTCTTTACCTTTTTATGGTAGTAGCGCTTCCCATTTACCTGTTGGGATTCTTTACCTGGCTTACAGGGTTTTTAATAATAAGCATGGTAACCGGGTTTATTATAAGCATAGTATTTCAATTGGCGCATACAGTTGAGCATACTGAATTTCCTTTGCCTGCAGAGCCTTCCGGTAAAATTGAAAATGAATGGGCTATTCACCAGGTGGCAACCACTGCAAACTTTGCAACAGATAATAAAGTTATTAGCTGGTTAGTAGGCGGATTAAACTTCCAGATAGAACATCATTTATTTCCAAAAATTTCTCATATACATTACCCTGCTATAAGTAAAATTATAAAGCAGGTATGTAAAGAGCACGGTATTCAATACAACGAATTCAGGAAGATGCGCCATGCAATTATTTCGCATTATTTCTATATGAGAAGACTCGGGCAACCGGCATAAAATATCAGCCAAGAAGTTTTTCAATCAATTCATCTATCAGGGCTGCCTGCGATGGATTGATTTTTAGTTTGGCCACATCTGCAGAAAACCACTCGCCTTTATCAACTTCAGGGAAAGATAAAGATTTACCCGTTTTGGGAGGCCACTCAATAGTGACGAACGATTTGCATTGTATAACTAAGGATTCCATATCATTTTCTACTGCCCATGCATATACGGTTTTACCTGATTTTAGTTTTACAGGAGAAAGCTCAATAAAATCTCCTGAAATATTGACTCCCGTTTCTTCTTCAAATTCTCTTATGGCTGCCTCTAATGCTTTTTCCCCGTCAGTGAATTCACCTTTTGGTATTGACCATGCACCTGCATCTTTCTTCTTCCAGAATGGCCCGCCGGGATGCACAAGAAATACCTGCAAGGCATTATTATTGTTTTTATACAAAAGAATTCCTGCGCTTTTACTGGTCATTTTTGTCTAAAAATAATTAACATTTTGTACCCTGCTTTTTTAGCTTTAAAAGCATCTTTCTTATGCTTTAATTGTTGTTAAAACCATTTTTATAAACCGGCCGGACTTTAATTTTGCACGTATATCTATCAAGAATAAAACACCGATTATGCTATTCAAAATTAATCGTTTACTACCGGTTATTATAGTTGCATTAAGTTCTATAGTAGCTTGTAAAAAAACGCAGGACGTACCATCTACCGCAACACCAACGCCTACACCAATCCCTGTTGCAGTAACAACTGACCCCCAATTGATAAAGGATTCAGTACTTCTTTACACTAAAGATGTATATCTATGGTATAACCAGATTCCATCATTATTTAATCCAAGAAGTTATACTGACCCTGTAGAGATAATGACGGCTATCCGCCAATACAGTATTGAACCTGGGTTTAGTGCTCCTGTTGATCGCTGGAGTTTTGCAATGAAAAAAACTGAATGGGATAATTTAAGCGGGGGATTAGGCTCAACATTTAGTGCAACCAATGCAGCCAGCGGGGATTTTGGATTAGGTATATTTTTTTTAACTGAAGGAGACCTGAGAGTAAAATCTGTGGAAAGAGAATCTCCCGCAGGGCAGGCTGGTATCCGCCGCAGCTGGAGGATAACTAAGATAAATGGAAGTACAAATATTACAACTTCTAATTCCACTTTTATTATAGACAATGTTTTTAATGGCACACAAACCACTTTTACTTTTATCAAGCCTGACGGAACAAGTGTTGATATTACATTAAATGCAGCTCATTATAAAGAGCACCCTGTTTATCTTGATAGTGTTTATACAATCAATTCTAAAAAAATAGGATACCTCGTTTTTAATTCATTTTTGGGTGATACAGTAGAAATCAATAATGAATTTAATCGTGTATTCAGCAACTTTGCTTCTCAAAATGTTGCTGATGTAGTAATTGACCTCAGGTATAATGGGGGTGGATATGTATCCCTTCAGGAAAAATTAGCCAATTATCTTATTAACGCATCTGGCAATAATAACCTTATGATGAAACAACAGTACAACGATAAAAATTCAGCATATAACAGCAGTACCTATTTCAAAAAACTGGGTTCATTAAATTTGAGCCGGGTGTTTTTTATTGTAACTAATGGTACAGCATCTGCCAGCGAATTACTCATTAATAATTTAAAGCCATACATGGATGTAAAATTGATCGGCCCAACCAATACACATGGCAAACCTGTGGGCTTCTTCCCTATTCCTGTTGGTGATTGGTATATTTTCCCGGTATCTTTTAGATCTACGAATAAAAATGGAGAAGGAAATTATTTTAATGGATTCCCGGTTAACGCACAGGTAAATGATGGGTTGAGTAAAGATTGGGGTGATGTAACAGAATCGTGTTTGGCAAGCGCTGTAAAATATATTACCGGCGGTGCCTTTAGAACACAGGGAGAAACTTACCAGGAACAGTTACCACAAGTTAAGCAAAGCAATTCAGTACTGGATGAACCATCGTTTAAAGGAATGGTAGAAACCAGGAGGTTATCAAAATAACTAATAATTGTACAAGTCATACTAAGCAACCCCGATTAACGTTTCTTCGTATATTTAGATATTAAAAACCAACCCAAAATGCAATCTAAAAATAACAGGTTTCTACTGATACTAATTTTTGCTCTCAGTGTTTTTACTTCATGTCAAAAAGATCCTTACAGTGCAGGTGTATCACCTACCCCTACTCCAACACCTACTGTTTCTGCTGAGGATAGAATGAAAGATACTGTACTGCTTGATACCAGGGATATTTATTTATGGTATAATCAAATTCCTTCCAGCTTTAATCCAAGATCATATGCAGATCCTGATAAAATTATGCAGGCCATACGCCCTTATAGTATAGAGCCCACTTTTTCTGCTTCTACTCCTGTGGATCACTTTAGTTTTGCTGTAACCCAGGCAGAATGGAATAATGTAAGTACTGGTATTTCCGGTGACTTTGGTATCAGCGTTTTCTTTTTTAACAGCCCCACTGTTACTACCGATTTGCGGGTTAAATATGTTGAAAGCGAATCACCCGCAGGAAAGGCAGGAGTTAAAAGAGGGTGGAGAATAACACAGATTAATGGAAGTACAAATATTAATGCAGCGGATCAAACCAGTTTAAATGCAGTTGTTGCTGCAGTTTTTAATAGTACCAGCACTTCATTTACTTTTTTAAAACCTGATGGAAGCAGCGTTAATTTAACCTTAAATGCTGCCAACTATCAAACCCATCCGGTAATGGCAGATTCAACCTATACCATAGGCGCTAAAAAAATCGGTTATATGGTTTTAAATTCTTTCCTTGGTGATCAGCCCGCCATTACCAATGAACTTACCCGTGTTTTTAATCGCTTTGCTACTGACGGTGTAAATGATGTGGTAATTGATCTTAGGTATAATGGCGGTGGTTATGTATCATTGGCGGAAACACTTAGTAACTTCCTGGCTCCCTCATCAGCAACAGGAAACCTTATGATGAAGCAACAGTACAATGATAAATACACCCAATATAACGTTACTACCAATTTTAATAAACGAGGCTCGGTAAGTTTGCCCCGTGTATTCTTTATCGTGAGCAGCAGCACAGCATCTGCAAGTGAGCTTGTTATTAATAGTTTAACTCCTTTTATGGATGTAAAATTAATCGGGCGGAATAATACATATGGTAAACCTGTTGGTTTCTTTGCTATCCCTGTTGGCAGTTGGTTTATCTTTCCTGTTTCGTTTAAAACAGTTAATAAAGATGGCAAAAGTGATTATTATAATGGATTTACACCCGATGCTATTGTAGCAGATGGCCTTGATAAAAATTGGGGAGATATTACAGAAACAAGTTTAGCAAGTGCAATAAAATATATAACAACCGGTGCATTCAGGTTAGGGTCAGAGCCTGTTTACACGGAGTTACCGCAAATTACAAAGGCAAATGCATTGTTAGACGCACATACATTTAAAGGAACAGTTACAATAAATAAGATATTTAAATAGACAACATACTGTATTGTAAAATTGTCCCGTCTTTTATAGCGGGACATTTTTATTTCAGGATTTTTTTCTTTTTCTTTTGTATGTATGCCTGCTGTACTTTGTTTTATTTACTGCAGTAACAGCCTGCGTTTTTGAAACTACTTTTACAGGTGTGATTTTAATTTGTGTTGAATCTGATATAACTTTCTTATGAATCAGTACATCAGCTTTAGCTGATTTCTCTTTAGCATCTTTATCTTTTATCGCCTTATCTATATTGTCTTTAACGGTTTGTGAAGAGGCGCTGAGGGAAACCATAGTGACTGTAATTAACAGCGTAAAAAATTTCTTTTTCATAGTATATAAATTGCTTGTATAAATTTAGACGAATACTAATCCAAAAGTTTAAGGCAAAATAATATTGTGAAATCTTTATTGCTTTTCCATCGCAACAAAATCTTCCCTCACAGGCATAAAGCAATCTATTACCTTGCATTGGGTAATAGCTTTTCCTGTGTGGAGTGTATCAGGAGGAATATAAGCCGCCATGCCCGGAAGCAAAATTTGTACTTCTCCATTTACATTAAATTCCAGTTCTCCTTCTATTAAAAGCGTCCATTGCTCATGCGGATGTTTGTGTTCAGGTAAAATGGTTCCTTCATCAACTATTATTTGACCGAATGTTAATTGCTCCCAATGAAAGAATGAGCCATTGATTCCATCCCATATCTTTAATTTGTTTTTTGCATTGAAGTTGAAGAAAGGCATAATGATTTTTTCAGCTAATGTAAGAGATGTTTGGGATAAAGATTTATTTTGTAATATGCTTTATGCAACAGAAGTAACTACGGATGATGAATTGCTCCAGGTACATGTACTGAACCGCGAAAATCTGAAAGGCAATCTATCACTTGAGGAGCAGGAAGAGCAGGGTTTTGTTACCTGGCTGTATCCCGTTTCTTTATTGCAGCAGATGCATGAAATTGCGCCCAGCATAATTGTAAAAGAACATGACAGGGTTGTTGGCTATGCATTGGTAACACCCATAGAGGCAGGCAGCTTTCATCCTGACCTGCAGACGATGATAGATAATCTTGAAACACTTGATTATAAAGAAAAGCCTCTCTCCTCTTATTCATACTACATCATGGGACAGGTTTGTATTGATAAAGATCATCGTGGTAAAGGAATTTTCAACATGTTGTTTCAAAAGCATAAGGAATTGTATAGTGATACATATGAATTGCTGGTTACAGAAATATCAACAACAAATTACCGCTCTCAAAAAGCGCATGAGAAAGTTGGCTTTACTACCATACATACCTACAGTGATGTGTTGGATGAATGGAATGTTGTGGTTTGGGATTGGAGATAGAATTAATAATTATCCCTGATTAAGTATATTTATTTCTAACAAATTACCTGAGATCAATGAATAAAAACCTTAATCTTTTATTTATACTATGCGTTTCATTTTTTTACACTTCTGCACAGAATAAAACCTACAGGGATTCGATACTTACGTACCAGCAGAATTATATCAATACACATGAAGTAGTTGGTAAAAACGATAGAAAGTTTCTTAATTTTTATGATATTGATGAAAGCTATCGTGTGGTTGCTTCTTTTAAAAGAATTATTGATACAGCAGGCTTTGATATGAATACTTCATCCGGTATGAAGAAAAAATATTTTAAGTATGGCCTGCTTACTTTTAAACTGCATGATTCCGTCCTGCATTTATATGTTTACCAGTCAGCAACTTTAATGAAGCAGGAAAAACTGAAAGACTATTTATTTGTACCATTCGGTGATGCCACATCAGGATTTGAGAGTTACGGCGGCGGACGCTACATGGAATTTTATATTCCTGACATAAAAAAGAATAAAGTTATTCTTGATTTTAATAAAGCCTATAATCCTTATTGCGCTTATACTACGGGATTTAATTGTCCTATTCCGCCAATGGAAAATTTATTAAAAGTTCCTGTACCTGCAGGTGAGAAAAATTATGGGAAGCCGGTACATTAAAATCATTTTACCAAATTTTTGGTTGAGCACTTTTTAGCGGCACTGGTATAACGAAAGAAGAAATAAGATCCCACCATATAAATTCCCGCATCTATCCATGCTTTAGCAGGATTACCTTTTAAAAAATATGCAGAAGCAATGATTAGTGTTGCAAATACCAGGGCGGCTACAATTGGTTTAGAGATTTTCATAATTTATTTTTAATGATAAAAAGAAAATGATTTAACGAAGCTATTCTAAATAAATCATTGTGCAAGCTTTCTGTCTTTTTTTAAACCCTGCTTTGATTTCCATGCCAGCTCTTCAAACTTTAAATATGTATTAAAGAATGGCAGCATCTCGTTCAATGTCCTTCCATCGTCTGTAAGTATTTTACTGCCATGAGTTCCGATGTATTCTTCAGCATAATGAGCGATGCCCCGTTTTTCCAGCTTTTTGCTGAACAGTAAACAGGTTATTGGAATATGCCTGAACTCATCGTTTCTGCCCCAGTCAAATTTTATGGCTTTAAGTTTACGCAAACTATCTGCATACCTGTCCAGCATGTATATTGGTGAATTCTTCTTCCATAATTCCAACACCTTACTGTTTGTTACAACGCTATCTCCACTATATGTATAAGGCAGGTCAGCATAAAAAGGAGGTTTGGAGGGATTGGGTGAGTAAGCCCGGCCTATTGCAATTAAAATATTGGCAAAAAAATCATTGCCTCCAAGTAATTCATCTTTTGTTTTTATCTGTTGCACTCTTTTGTAGGCTTCATTACCTGGTCCAAATTCTTCGGCCAGGCCAAGCACTGCGGGGCTGAATGCATATACAGAAGAGAACACACCGGGAAACAACATTCCTGCTTTTATTGCGCCATGCCCGCCCATTGAATGTCCGCTGATACCACGACTGTCCCTGTTGGGGATCGTTCTAAAATGTTCGTCAACATAGTTCACCACATCCTTAGCTGTAAAATCTGCCCAGTTGCCGGTAAGCGTAGAGTTGGTATAAAAGCTGCCCCGGTACAACGTATACTCATTTGGCATAACCACAATAACAGGTCTTATTTTTCCACTGTTGATCCCTTTGTCCAATACCTGGTCAAAATGATCAGATGCTATCAGCAGACTGTCGCTCCAGTAAAAGCCATGCAAATAATAAATAACAGGATAGCGGTTTGTTGTTTCATCGTAATGCGGCGGAAGGTAAATGGTTACTCTCCTAACCGGATTTTCGCCTCCGGTATTTTGTAAGGATGGGGAGTTGATGTGGGCAACAATAATTTTTCCTTTATTGTTTTGTGAGTAGCCTAAACAGAAAGTTTGGAGAAGAAAAAATAAAAGAAAGAAATTTTTCATCGTTATATTGTATGAACCATAAATCTAATTGATTGTGGAAAGGCAGCCAAGGAAATTGCCTTGAGACATACAACATTTAGAAAGCTGCCCCCGCCTGATCTCTGACCAGCAGGACGAAAAGATGTTGGTCTGTAAATATTTTGCCGTTGTCGGAGTTCCAGACGGCGGCTTTACCGGTTGAAGGTGGAACACCTAAGATGGCAGAAATTTTATGATACCAGCGATAGCGAACCTGGAAGAGACTAAGTTGGATCAAGAAATTATTTCTAATTTTATTTTAGGATCAGTAATCAAGACCTGTTTTATTTTATCCACTAATTGCAGGATGGTTTCGTAGTTATTATCAACAACATTTAAAATAATAAACCCGGTTGAATATTTTTCCAGGTTCTGTTGATACTGCAAATTCTTATCCGAGGTAAGTAAATAATCAAATCCATCTTTTTGCATTGCGTTAATCAGTTCGCCATTTTCTAACGCATTCCAACCTTTATCTGTTACTGTGTAAATTTCACAAATATCCTGTAACCGGTATTTTAGTTTTACCGGTAGATTCTCATCAAGCAGAACTTTTTTCATGGAGCAGGTTTTCAAAATGTTCAATAACCTGTATAGCCTGTTCTTTTTTTACAGAAGGAAAATCTTCCAGGAAATTTTTTAGAGGATGTCCTGCTTTTAAATAATCAAAAAGGTTTTTTACCGGAACTCTCGTGTTTGTGAACACAGGTTCTCCGCTTTGAATATTTGGCGATATAGTAATAGGGTGTGACATCGTTTTATAAAGATACTACGAATTATTGTTGATAGAAAGCCAACAAGAAATTAAAGACAGGTGTTCTGAATTTGTAAGCCCGCGTTACAAACTATGAACAACAGCACTTTTATTATTTTATGATACGAAGGATAGCGGGGGCGTTTTAAAATGTGCTCAGCTTAAAATAGCCTAAATGAAGTTCATCATCCGGAAGCGCATCTGTATCCTGCGTAATTAATAAGCTGTATTGTTTTTTTATTTCAGCAGGTAAAATATCTGCTATCTCAAAAATATCGTCTACGTCAACGCCGTATTTATC